>JAMCYU010000006.1 GCA_023473585.1 Patescibacteria group bacterium
GCATTTTTTCGGCCACCCATCGGGATTTAATACAGTTATGCATGAGTGGCATTTTAGGCCATAAATAGCGAATTCGTAAACTATCCATAATATCTTAAAAGTGTATACGTAATTATGTTACACTACGCTTCTTGACAAACAGCTTTTTTACGTTTAAGATAGGTTTTAACCTGCCCAAAGCAGGTTTTTTGTTGCTCGTTTTATGAAATCAAAAAAGCTTCCCACCTTAAGGCAAAAACTTTTTACGGGCTATGGTTTGATTCAAACACTGCTAACTTTAATTTTATTGATTAGCCTGGGAGTTTATTATTTTTCCACCAACCAAAACCTTCAATCTGAAAGAAACATTTTAGCCCAAAGTTGTACTAAATGCGGAAACGCCGGCGACCCGGTATGTGACCAAGTTTGCAGTAATAATTGCTGCGTGAGTTGTGAGGCGATCAATGTGGGCGAATGTGGTAATCACGTTGATTGTTACGTTTATGATGGTTCTTGCCATAGCAATCCCAAGACAGGAACACCTGTTCCCACGATAAGTCCTGCTTGTAATGGAGAAACTCAACCTGCCGGTTGTTCCTGCCAAAACGACAACCAGTGTGCTTCTGGGGTTTGCAGTTTCGCTCATTGTGCCTCTGGTTGTGGTGGTTTTGGCGAAGCTGAATGTTGGACTCATGCTAATTGCCACTTTGCCAATGGTGCCTGTCAAAATGGCGCCGCGCCCAGCCCTGGTAATGGTTCCTGTGAAATTGTCTGTATGGCTAATCGAAGTGGCGTTTCCGTCAGTGCGAAGGCCGGGATTGATCCAAATGCCTGTAAAGATGCCGTGGTTACTGCCTCTTGGTTTTCTAAGGTTTGTCCGGTAAATACCGGAGTTTGCGGCGGACCATCAACCACAAGTACGAACACCCTGCCTTTTACAGGGAACATCAGCGGCAGTGCTTGTGGTTCTTGGCAATCAGATATTGCGGCCGGAACGAATAAAGGCGGAAGTTGTCGAGCGGCTGACAGCGGTGTTGAACCGTGTCGCACAAATCCCCCGACGCCTACGCCCACTCCAACTCTGCCGGGAACACCCACGCCGACGCCATCCTTAACACCGACGCCGACTTCAACTCCAACGCCAACGTCCACGCCGACACCGACGCCAACGCCGGTAACCGGTTGCTATCAAGAATGTTCTTCCCTAACTTGCAGCGCTGGTTTGAGTTGCCAGGAGATAAACGGTACTAAACGTTGCGTCAATTCCGCCTGTTCGGGTGAGACTGATTGCACCTGTAATAAATCATGCTGGCAGATCTGCGGTCATGATAACGAATGCCCCCAAGACCTAAGATGTCTGCAGGTTGGTAGCGATAAACATTGTGTTAATATCTCTTGTCAAAACGAACAAGATTGCAGTTGTGAATCAATTTCGACGAAACCACCTGTTTTAGGCGCGCAAACACCAGTGGTTACTCCCAAAGCCGGAGCCGAAACAAATCTCACGATCAGTCTTTTGCTTATTGGCGCGATGGGAGTTGTCATTAGACTAGGCCTCTTATTAATTTAATTGATTTTTTAAAGCAAAGACGATGAATCAAAACGGAGTTATTTTTGATGGAACCAAAGCCGAAGGTTGGATAGCCGTTCCTAAAATTGAGCAAAACCAGAGTTTTGTTCCTCGAAGGTCTTCTTTTTGGCGGCCTTTTCTTCTCGTCGTTTCCACCGGTTTTATCAGCCTTTCTTTTTTTGGTCTAGCCTCTTTATTCTTACCGGTTTTGGTTCAGGAAGTCAGATATAATTTAATCATTTCACATCAATCTCAAGCAGAAGATAAAGTTTTCCCCGGTTTTCCGCACGGCGATCAATGGTCGCCTTTAAATACCACCTTTTCTTTGGTTATTCCCAAGATTGATGCCAAGGCAGCGATTACGGCCAACGTTGATCCGACCAACGAAGAGAATTATTTGGCAGCTCTAAAAGAAGGCATTGCCCACGCCAAAGGAACTTGTTTTCCCGGCATGGATTGTACGATGTATCTTTTTGCCCATTCGACGAGTTCACCCCTTTTAGTTTCACAATTTAACGCCGTTTTTTATCTTTTGCGAAAACTCGAGCCCGGCGATCAAATCTTAGTTTATTATTATAGTAAAAAAATTCTCTATGAGGTTACCGGTAAAGAAATTGTCGGGCCGAAAGAGACGAAATATTTAAAAGAGGTCGGCCAAGAAGAGAAGTTGGTTTTACAAACCTGTGATCCGCCGGGAACAACTTTAAATCGTCTTCTGGTTTTTGCCAAACCAAAACTCGTCGAATATTTAAGATAACGTTTGACTTCAAATATTTTAAGTGCTATAATCAGGCGGTAATTTTGAGTGACTTTTTGAGGTGGGGAGGAACCCACCTTTTTAATTAAAAAGAGGGAAAAAAAGATGCCAGCTATCGTCAGAACCGAATTTGCTTTAGCCCTTAATCAGGTTTGTACCGAACGAGGGATTGACCCTAACGTTGTTTTAGAAACAATTAAAGCGGCTATTTTAGCCGCCTATCGTAAGGATTTTGGCGAAGAAGAGATCGAGAAACTTGAGGCTCAAGTTGATCCTAATTCTGGCGAAGCGAAAGTCCTTAAGGAAGGGAAAGACATTACTCCTCCGGGTTTTGGTCGTATTGCCGCTCAAACCGCTAAACAGGTCATCTTGCAAAGAATCCGCGAAGCGGAAAAAGCCGCGGTCTTAACTGATTATTCAGCCAGAGTCGGGACGATCGTTAACGGTATGGTTTTAAGATTTGACGGTCCAAACATTATAGTTGACATCGGTCGAGCCGAAGGCGTGATGCCGCCGGCCGAACAAGTTCGCGGTGAGAATTATCGTATCAATCAAAGATTAACTTTTTATATTGAAGGAATAAAAGAAGGGATCAGGGGTAACGAAATTATTGTTTCAAGAGCTCATCGGGGCTTGGTTGAGGGTTTATTCCGTCGAGAAGTGCCTGAAGTCGCTTCGGGAGCCGTACAAATTAAAGGTATCGCTCGGGAAGCTGGTAACAGGACGAAGATCGCCGTTTTTTCTGATCAACCCGGAGTTGATCCGGTCGGTTCCTGTGTCGGACAAAAAGGAGTTCGGGTTCAGGCGGTCATTTCCGAACTTGGAGGGATGGAAAAGTTGGACATTATTCAATGGAATGATGATCCGATGACTTTTATTGCCAGCAGTTTGTCTCCGGCTAAAGAAATCACCGTGGTTCTTGACCAAGCCAAAGAGACGGCCGCGGCTTTAGTTCCAGATGATCAATTATCATTGGCGATTGGTAAAGACGGTCAGAATGTCAGGCTGGCGGTTAAGCTGACCGGTTGGAAAATCGATATTAAAAGCAAGTCCAAGGCGACAGAAGAAGCCAAGGCCGTAAAAAAAATCAAAAAAACGAAAAAAACGGCAACACCAAAAGCACCCAAGACAGGAAAAAAGCTTAAAAAATAAAAAAATCCCCAAGTGCCCCCGGTGTTGTGGAAAAATAATCTTATGAAGACAAAAAAAACCACTAAAATTGTGATGAAAAAACCAGGAAGACCGCCAATCGTTGTCGTTTTAGGTCACGTTGATCATGGCAAAACAACCCTTCTTGATTATATTCGTCAAACTCATATTGCTTTAAAAGAGGCCGGACAAATCACTCAGCATATCGGGGCCTACCAGGTTGACGTAGGTGACCAAAAAATTACTTTTATTGATACGCCCGGGCATGAAGCTTTTAATAAGATGCGCAGTCGTGGAGCTAATATTGCCGACTTAGCGATTCTTGTCGTGGCGGCTGATGACGGGGTTATGCCTCAAACTCAAGAAGCCATCCATCATATTAGAGAAGCCAAAATCCCCATGATCGTGGCGATTAACAAAGTGGATCTGCCGGGCATTAATTTAGAAAAAATCAAAAAACAATTGGCAAAAGAGAGTGTTTTACTCGAAGGTTACGGTGGTCAGATTGTCAGCTTACCCATTTCAGCCAAGACTGGCGAAGGCATCAAGGATCTTTTGGATATGATTATCTTAGTCAGTGAAATGGAAGGATTAGAAGGTGGGGAGAGCGGTTTATTTGAAGCCGTGGTGATTGAATCAAAAATGGATCGCAACCGCGGTCCTCTGGCTTCAATTTTAGTCAAAAACGGGACGCTTTGTCAAAGTGATGAGATTTTTATTGAAGGACAAAAAAGTCGAGTTCGGGCGATTATCAATGACCGGGGAGAACAAATCAAAGAAGCGAAGCCGGGCATGCCCGTTGAGATTTTCGGTTTAGAAGTTATCCCCCAGGTTGGCTCTTTCGTGACCAAAACGGCGACCACCATATCACCAAAAGTTATAGAAAACGAATCGGTGGCAGAACAAACTCAAGAAAAAACAGAGAAGATAAAAATTATTTTAAAAGCCGACACGATCGGAACTCTTGAGGCGCTTACCAATAGCCTAGGTAAAGAAAAAGCCCAAATTATCAGTAGCGGAACCGGTGATATTACCGATAGTGATATTCTTTTGGCAAAAACAACCAAAGCGATTATTCTTGGTTTTAATATTAGAATTAAACCTTCGGTTGTGAAGTTGGCCGAGACAGAACACGTTAACTATAAGATATATCAAATCATCTATGAATTATTGGACGAAATTGATGAGGTTATCGAAGCTCTTTCTAAACCGACAGAAGAAGAGTCATTAGGAAAAGCGGAAATTATTGCCGAGTTTCCGACGAAAAAAACCAAAATTGCCGGATGTCGAGTTATTGAGGGAAGATTAGCCCTAGGAGACAGAATAAAAATTCTAAGAGCCGAAAAGGAGATTGGTCAGGCAAAAATTAAATCCTTGCATTCTCAAAAGGTAAAAATTAATAAAGCTAGTTTGGGTCAAGAATGCGGGCTTGTTTTTGATCCCCCGCTTGACTTTACTATAGGGGATGTTGTAATATCCCAAAGATAATTAATAAATATGGCTATCCTACCTAATATTTCAGAAATCCGAAGTCTTTTAGAACAAAGCAAGGAAATTCTTGTTGTCACTCACGAAAATCCTAACCAGGACAGTCTGGGATCATCACTGGCGCTTTTTTTAAGTCTATCTTTATCGGGCAAAAAAGTCACGATTGCTTGCCCGACGCCGTCAACGGTTGCCTTTAGCAATCTGATTGGTATTGATAAAGTCGAACCGTCCCTAAGCGGCAAGAATTTTATAATTTCCTTAGACTATATTGAGGGTTCAATTGAAAAGGTTAGTTATAATGTCGCCAACGATAAGTTTAACTTAGTCATCGAGCCTCGACCGGGGGCTCCAACTTTTGGTCCGGAAAAAGTTCATTTTTCTTCGGCTCAAGCAACACCAGATTTAATTTTTGTGTTAGACTGCGCTTCTTTAGAAGAATTGGGTAAATTTTACCAAGACGAAAAAGAAATTTACTCAAAAATCACGACGATTAATATTGATTATCATCCAAACAATCTTCAATTTGCCAAAATCAACTTAGTTGAGCCCAATGCTTCCTCAACCTCAGAAATCGTCGCTTTTTTTATTCAGAGTTTGGGTTTGTCATTAACTCAGGATATGGCGACTAATTTATTAATAGGCATTGAAAGTGCGACGCATAATTTTTCCCTGGCCCAAACTTCAGCCGGCGCTTTCGAGGCTACGGCTTTATGTCTTAAGGCCGGTGGGAAAAGAGGTCTTTTGCCAGAGAAAGAAACTCTTAAAGAGGCTCCGGCAGATTGGTTGCAACCGAAGATTTATAAATCGGCCAAAACTCCGAGTTCACAGATACCCAGGGACGAATCAAGACTACTTTAATTTTTCAATTTAGTTTGCTATAATGAGCAAGGCGAATTAATCAAAGATATTTATATATAATCTTACTCATTTATCTTTGATATAATTTAAATCTATCACTCTATGCTTGATACCAATGCGAAAAAGAAAATAATCGAGAAATTTGCCACCGTTAACGGTGATACCGGTTCTCCCGAGGTGCAAATTGCGATTTTAACCGAAAGAATTAAAAAATTAACGGAACATTTAAAAATTCACGGTCATGATATTCATTCGCGCCGAGGTCTTTTAACCATGATTTCTAAAAGAAAAAGACTTCTTAATTATTTACAGGATAAAGATAAAAAAAGATTAAAAACCGTAAGTGAGAAATTGGGATTGGCTAAATAAACCCGTTTTGATATGAAAATAATCAAAAAATCATTCGAGATAGGCGGAAGAACTTTAACTTTCGAGACTGGACGACTTGCCCAACAAGCCAACGCCGCGGTTTTGGCTTCTTACGGCGAGACCATGGTTTTGGCGGCCGTTGTTTCTTCAGCGCCTAAAGCCGAACTGGATTATTTCCCTTTATCAGTTGAATACATCGAAAGACTTTATGCGGGCGGGAGAATCAAAGGTTCCCGTTGGGTTAAAAGAGAAGGTCGTCCGTCGGACGAAGCCATCTTAACCGCCAGACTAGTTGATCGTTCCATCAGGCCTCTTTTTCCTAAGGGTTATAAGAATGAAGTTCAGGTTACAGTGACGGTTTTATCGGTCGACGGAGAGAACGATCCAGATATTTTAGGAATTCTGGCGACTTCCGCGGCTTTATCTATTTCTAATATTCCCTGGAAAGGACCGATTGCTGCGGCCAGAGTTGGCTGGATAGCGCCAAAGGAAGGCGAACAGGGTCACTATCTTATTAACCCTTTACTGCCCGAACTTAATTTTTCCGAACTCGATTTGGTCGTTTCCGGAACAAAGGCCAAGACGATTATGCTTGAAGGCAAGGGAAAGCAATTGCGGGAAGAGATAGTTTTGGGAGCCGTTAATTTTGCCGGTGACGAACTAGAGAAAATCATCAAGGTAATTCACGAATTAGTTGAAGAAGTGGGTAAGAAAAAACAGGAATTTGAAGAGCCAGAAATAAATAAAGAACTCTTAAAAATCCTCGAAAAAGATTATCAGCATAAATTCGACCATATTTTAATCCAACGTATCGCCAAAGAGGAAGAAGGAGAAGAACTAGCAGTCCTTTCTCAAGAAGTTTTTGAAAAATATGAAGAAAAATACGGGATTAAGGAAATTAATCAAGCCTTTGATTACCTTTTCAAGAAATTTGTCCGTTCGGAAATCTTAGAAAAAGACAAAAGACCTGACGGCAGGAAAAAAGATGAAATTCGGCCGATTTCGATGGAATTGGGGGTTTTGCCGAGGACTCATGGCAGTGCTATTTTTACGCGAGGTCAAACTCAAGCCCTAACCGTTGTGACTTTAGGCGCCCCTTCATTAGAACAATTAATTGAAGCTCCAACCGGGGAAGAAACCAAACGTTATATTCATCATTATAATATGCCGCCCTATTCCGTAGGCGAAACAGGGAGGGTTGGTTTTTCGAGTCGTCGCGAGATTGGCCACGGAGCTTTAGCCGAGAAAGCTTTAGAACCGGTTATTCCTCCGGAGGGTAAATTTCCCTACACGATTAGGTTGGTTTCGGAAATTATGTCTTCTAATGGTTCAACCTCCATGGCCTCTGTCTGCGGTTCAACTTTATCACTTATGGATGCCGGTGTGCCGATAACAGATCCTGTAGCCGGGATTGCGATTGGTTTGATAACTGATGAGAAAAAATTTGTTACTCTGACGGACATCTTAGGTATGGAAGATTTTTCAGGAGACATGGATTTTAAAGTTGCCGGGACAAAAAACGGGATTACGGTTATCCAGCTTGATGTTAAAATTCCCGGTTTAACGGAAGAGATTATTAAAGACGCTCTGGAAAAGGCTAAAAAAGCCAGATTATTTATTCTTGAGAAAATAAATGAAGCCATGCCGGGGCCGCGGGGAGAAATTTCTCGTTTTGCGCCTAAGATAGCCGTGATTCACATTCCCACGGAAAAAATCGGCGAAGTTATTGGTCCGGGAGGGAAAATGATCCGTCAAATTATTACGCAAACTAATTGTACCGTTGACGTGGAAGACGATGGAACCGTGACGATTAGCGGTACTAATCCAGAAGACTTGGCCAAAGCGGTTGATTGGGTTAAGGGTTTAGTTAAGGAAGTTAAGCCTGAAGAAATCTATGAGGGAGCTGTCAAAAGAATTTTACCCTTTGGTGCTTTTGTCGAAATTTTACCTGGGAAAGAGGGCTTAGTCCATGTCTCACAGATGGCAACGGGTTTTGTGAAAAGTCCGGAAGAAGTCGTGACCATCGGGCAGCAAGTTAAAGTTAGGGTTATTGAGATTGACGATCAAGGCAGGATCAATTTGTCTATGCTTTTTGGTGAAGATGCGAAAAAGCCTGTAAGACGCGACCGTCCAGCTCCTCGTTTCGGCGGATCTCGTGGTTCCAGTGATCGTTTCCGCTCAAGGCTTTAAGGCCTGTTTAATTTTTCAGAAAATAATTAACTTCATTATCTCCAAAGCCAAGTTTAATAAGGCGACTTTTAATTTCTTTTAAGGAAAGATGGTTTTTCCCCAAGACGGGAATTAGCTCTTCGATTGTTTCCCTTGTTTCGTACGGGAAAATAACCCATTTATCAGTTTTTACATGCCAAAAATCGGGGAGAGGTTGGCTCCACGATTTGACGAACGGGACGAGAGTGGTGATTATTTTGGGGGAGAAGTCCTGCAAATACGAAATCGCCCTGCTTAACGTGGTTCCCTTATCGACAATTTCATCAATCAATAAAACTTTTTCATTTTTAATATCAACTTTTAACGGTTCGACAATTTTTGGTTCTCCTGATTCTCCCAACTTCGAATAGGAAACAATAGTAAAAGTTGAGATTGGCAATTTTAAATAGTCAGAAAAAATTCTCGCAATAACCAGACCACCTCTGGAAACACAGATAATCCGGTCAAATTGTAAATCTTTTTCCAGAATTTTTTTGGCCAAGTTAAAGCAAATTTCTTTTAATCGTGTCCAAGAAACCGGTAAAAATTTAATCTCTGGCATACTCATATTTTATCTAATTTTAACGGCTGAAGAAACAAAAAACTCGGCTTTTTGGCCGAGTGAAATTGACAATAATTACTAACCATGTTTACTTATATCACACCTTGTAATTAATGTCAAGCGCGTGCTAAAATCGTCTTATGCCTGCCCAAGAAACTGACGAAGTTAAAAAACTGGAAGAAAAAGTTAAAAAAGCCTTACTTCCTCCTGATCTTCAAGAGAAAACCGATGAGCTTCTTGAGAGAATTTCCCGGATGGCCAGGACGACTGGTTTTACGAGTGAGTTCGAGCAAGTTGCTCATTATATTGATTGGATTGTGAATCTGCCTTGGAGTCAACGTAGCCCCGATATTTTAGATCTGAAGCACGCAAAATCGGTTTTAGATAAAAATCATTACGATCTAACCCAAGTTAAAGAGAGACTTTTAGAATATTTGGCCGTGATGCAGTTGCGTCGTGAAAAAGAAACGGGTGAAGACAAGAATCAGATTTTAAAATTCATGCGGGCGCCGATTCTTTGTTTTGTCGGCTTGGTTGGCACCGGAAAAACGACGATTGCTTATTCCATTGCCGAGGCGATGGGAAGAAAATTCGTTCGTATTCCTTTCGGCGGCATGGGTGATTCTCTAGATCTGCGTGGTCAATCACGAGTCAGGCCAGACGCGGAAGTCGGCCAGGTAGTTAAGGCACTGAAACGTTGTCAGACCAAAAACCCCGTGATCCTTCTTGATGAAATTGACCGGGTTGCCGAACAGGCCAGAGCCGATATTATGGGGGTTTTGGTTGAACTTTTAGATCCGGAACAAAACATGGCTTTTGTTGATCATTATATTGATTACCCTCTTGATTTATCGGAAGTCTTATTTATCGCGACCTGCAATAATACCACCAATATCTCGACGGCCGTTTTGGATAGACTTGAACCGATTCAGATGCCTTCTTACAATGATGAAGAAAAAATTGCCATCGGCCGTGATTATGTTTTGCCCAAAATTATGGAAGAATCGGGTTTAACCAAAGATAACTTAAAAATCGACGAGCAACTTTGGCCCCAGATTGTCCGGCCTTTGGGTTTTGATGCCGGTGTTCGAACTTTAGAGCGGACACTCAACGGCATTTGCCGTAAAATTGCCAAACAGATTATTGAGGGTAAGGGCCGCAGTTACCACTTAACGACAGATAACATCAAGGACTTCTTACCAACCTGGTAAAAATTATAGTATAATAACTGCATGAGGCGACGCTATTACGCTCGTTCACTTTTGAAATTAAAGCTTAAAAAACAAACCATTTATAGTTTATCTTCGGTTTTTCTTTTGGGGGCGGCGGGAATTTCCGCCCTTTCTTTTACCCAGCAGGGGACTTTTTTAACCAAAATTTATAATCTGGAAATAGAAAATTTTGGCTGGGGCACGTTAGGCTTACCAATAATCTTGGCTCTTTACGGGTTAATTTTCTTGCGTCTTAAAATTTTTAAGCTGAATGTGGTTTTAGGCGCTTCTTTTTTTTGGTTTTCTTTAATTGCTTTAAGCCGGGCCGGGAGCTTGGGTAACGAAATCTTTACCAATATCGAAATTTTAATCTCCGGCGCCGGGGCGTTTTTGGTTTTTTTCGGAATGGCGGTTGTAGGTTTAACCATTTTGGCTAATACTTCCCTGGACCAGGTTTTAATTTTTTTTGCCAAAATTTTTATCGCTGTTTTTAAATTATTCAAAAACGCCTTTTTCGGCGGTTTTGGCAAGGGTAAAAAACCGGTTTTTGTTCAAGACAAATTACCTATTAAAGTTAGGGGTGAAGAAAAAACCATGTCGACACCGGCGGTCACAGCGTTGCCACCGACTCCCAATTTAGGCGAGGGACTAGGGACCGTTGTTGTTTCTAACGCTTCGGACTCGGGTATTTGGGAATATCCGCCTTTTGACTTACTCTCTGATGGTCCTGGTCAGAAAGCCGATCGGGGAGATTTAAAAGCTAATGCGGGAACAATTGAAAAGACGTTGGAATCCTTTGGCATTGCCGCTCGCGTGGTGGAGATAAATTTAGGACCAGCCGTAACCCAGTATGCGTTAGGCATAGCTTTGGGGACCAAACTTTCGAAAATTACTTCATTATCCAATGATTTGGCCCTGGCTCTAGCGGCACCGACGGGACAAATCAGAATTGAGGCGCCGATTCCGGGAAGAAATTTAGTGGGCATCGAAATTCCTAATCGGTCTTTAGAATTTGTCACTTTAAAACAAATGTTATCTTCGGATGCAATCAAAGAAGCCAAAAGTAAATTAACCGTCACTTTGGGTTTAGATGTTTCCGGTAGTCCGATCGTGACGAATATTGCCCGGATGCCGCATGTTTTGATTGCCGGGACAACGGGGTCCGGCAAGTCGGTCCTTATTAATTCCTGGATTGCCTCTTTGCTTTATAGGACAACGCCTAAGGAAGTAAAACTTATTTTAGTTGATCCGAAAAGAGTCGAGCTCATCGGCTATAACGGTATCCCTCATCTCTTAACGCCGGTAATTGTTGATGTTGACAAAATTTTATCAGCTTTAAAATGGGCGATGTCAGAAATGGACAGAAGATATAAACTTTTTGCTGACAACAGTGTGAGAAATATTGACAGCTTTAATGAGCTTTCCGGTTTTCAGGCTCTGCCTTATATTGTGATTTTTATTGACGAATTAGCTGACTTAATGGCTTATGCTCCGGTTGAAGTTGAAGACGCGATCTGTCGTTTGGCACAAATGGCGCGGGCGACCGGAATTCATCTTATCGTTTCCACGCAAAGACCCTCAGTTGATGTCATTACCGGCCTTATCAAGGCGAATATTCCTTGCCGCATTGCCTTTAATGTTTCCAGTATGGTTGATTCCCGGGTTATTCTTGATACGCCGGGAGCAGAAAAACTTTTAGGCCGGGGAGATATGCTTTATATCCCGCCGGATCAAGCCAAACCCACTCGAATTCAGGGAACTTTTGTTTCTGAGCAAGAGATCTCGCGACTCGTCGCTTTCCTTAAAAGTAAAGGGACACCTCTTGAGTATACGGAAGAAGTCACCAACATGCCCTTAACTTGGAAAAAATCTGGTCCAGGAGGAAGCGAGGGTAAAGACGATCTTTTTATCGAAGCCGTTAAAGTTGTTTGCCAATATGATCGGGCTTCGGCATCGCTTTTACAACGGCGTTTGTCTATTGGCTACGCCCGGGCGGCAAGAATTTTAGATCAATTAGAAGAAGAAGGGATTGTTGGTCCGGGAGAAGGGGCGAAACCTCGCGATGTTCTTGTTAGAAACGCCGAAGAATATTTAGCCGGAAAAAGCACTTCCTCAACTCAAGGGGAAAATTTACCGTAACCACTGACCATGAAAACTGTCGGAGAGATCTTAAGCCGGGCCCGTCAAGATCAACATCTCGGTCTTGATCAAGCGGAAAAGGCAACCAAAATTCGGAAAAAGTATTTAGAAGCCCTGGAGTTTGATGATTGGCAAAAACTTCCTTCTTTAACTTATGCCCGTGGTTTTATCGTTAATTACGCTCAATATTTAGGTTTAACGCCAGAGATGATTTTGGCCGTTTTTCGGCGGCAAGCCAATCCCGAACGATTAGAGAAAAACAAAATTGTTCCCCGGGGCGTCTCTGAACCTCTAAATGAACCTTTTTTCCGCTTAACTCCTTCAAAAATCATTGGTTTTTTTGTTTTAACTTTAATTTTACTCTTCTTTTATTGGCTCTTTGGACAATACCAGTCTTTGGTTTGGCGGCCTAAATTAACGCTTGAACGGCCGATAGAAAATGAAATTATTAAAAGCGGAAGAGTTTGGGTTATAGGGAAAACCGATCTTGGAGTGACTCTTTTTCTTAATGGCCAGGAAATTAAACCCGTTAACGGAGAATTTAGTCAGGAAATTGCGGTTGATCCTGGTTTGGTGACGATTGATATCACGGCCACGAATAAATTCGGCGGGAAAAACGAAATAAAAAGAACTTTTCAAGTTGAAAAACCGTAGAATTGACTCTTGACAATTTGAGGTTAAATCCGTAATACTAAAGACTGCGATGACGGATACTGCCCAACTTCTTTTAATTACGGTAGTTATTGTTTTAACCATTCTTCTGACGGTTATCGGCATCCAAGTTGTCTATATTCTGAAGGAATTTCGAAGATCAATGGAAAAAATTAATAAAATTTTAGACGATGCGGGTTTGGCCAGCGGGGCGGTTGCCAAGTCAATTGCCGGCTTGAGCGGTTTAACGGCTGGTTTTAAAACCGCCTTTTCTTTATTAAGTTTTTTTAAAAAAAAGGAGACACCAAATGAGCAACAGTGATGACAATCATGGTTTTTTATCGGGACTTTTTCTGGGTGGTCTTTTGGGAGCGGGTTTAATTGTTTTTATGGGGACAAAAGAAGGAAAGAAGATAGCCGAACAGTTGAAGGATAAAGGTGAAGATTTGGCCAACGAGTTGGAGGGCAAAATTCAGGAAGTTCAGGAAAAGGCCTTAGAAATTAAAGAAGAAGCGACCGATCAGACCTTGGAAAAGCTGGATAATGCTTTGGCGAAACTCGAAGACGCTCAAGCCAGAGCTCAAGAAACAACAGAGACAATCAGAAGAAAATTTTTTACCCGACAGGGCAAAAAACTTACCTAAAGAGAATTTGGGTTTTCCCAAAACTCCTTGTCATGGTATAATTTCTTCACATGATTGCTTCACAAATCCGTCAAAAATATCTGGATTTTTTTATTTCCAAGGGACATAAATTAATTCCAGCGGCGTCTTTGGTTCCGGAAAACGACCCGACAACTCTTTTTACTTCTTCCGGTATGCAGCAACTGGTACCATATTTAAAAGGCGAACCTCATCCCATGGGTCAAAGATTAGTAGATTCCCAACCGTCAATAAGACTTCAGGACATTGAAGAGGTTGGTGATAGTTGCCATACAACCCTTTTTGAAATGTTAGGCAATTGGTCTTTGGGGGATCCTGCCTCGCCTGATGGTATCGGTCAGGGCGGGTACTTTAAAAAAGAACAATTGTTGTGGTTTTGGGAATTTTTGACGAAAGAACTTAAGTTACCCGGGGAGAAACTTTACGTTAGTGTTTTTGAGGGAAATAAAGACGTTCCGAAAGATACCGAATCAGTGGAAATTTGGGAAAGTTTGGGCGTGCCAAAAGATCACCTTTTTTATTATGGGGTTGAAAAAAACTGGTGGTCAAGAAGCGGAACACCGGAACAAATGCCGGTAGGCGAGATCGGTGGACCTGATTCCGAAGTTTTTTACGATTTTGGCGAAGGTTTAAAACTTCACGAAAATTCTTCTTATAAAAACGAAAAATGCCACCCCAATTGTCAATGTGGCCGGTTTTTAGAAATCGGCAACTCGGTTTTTATGCAATATGAGAAAAAAGCCGACGGTAAACTTGTTGAATTATCGCAAAAAAATGTTGATTTCGGCGGTGGTCTAGAACGGTTAGCCGCAGCTGCCAATAATAATCCTGATATTTTTCAGATAGATTTATTTATACCAATTATTCGAATAATCGAACAGATGTCAGGGAAGAGTTATGGGAACGAAGAAAATAAAAAACCTATGCGGATTATTGCGGATCATTTAAGAGCGGCTACTTTTCTTATGACTAATGGTGTGGAACCTTCAAATAAAGCCCAGGGTTATGTTTTGCGAAGATTGTTGCGTCGATCAGCCGTTAAAATGCATCAACTCAAAGGAGGCCTAACATCAATTCCGGGATTCCACGAAATAGCAGACGAGGTATTAAGGATTTATGATGCTACTTATTTTGATCGGTCAACGGCGAGAGATTTAGTTTTTAGAGTTATCGAAGAGGAAATGGAAAAGTTTACATCCTCTCTCGATAAGGGTCTTAAAGAGTTAGAAAAACTTAATAATAATCAATTAAATACATTGAGTGTCTTTAATCTTTATCAAACCCATGGTTTTCCCTTTGAGGTTGCTAAGGAATTGATAGAAAGAAAAGGTGGCAAAGTAGACAAGTCAGAGTTTAATGATATTTTCAAAAAACACCAGAAGCTTTCGCGAACTGCCTCAGTTGGTATGTTCAAGGGAGGATTAGTTGATCAGTCGGAGATGGTGACTAAATATCATACAACTACGCATTTATTACAGGCAGCTCTTCGTCAGGTTTTAGGTTCTTTTGTTCATCAAAGAGGCAGTAACTTAACCCATGAAAGATTACGTTTTGATTTCTCCAATCCGGAAAAACTAACCCCGAACCAGTTAACCGAGGTGGAAAAAATTGTTAACGAACAAATCGAAAAAAATCTTGAAGTAAAAATGGAAATAATAGATTTTGAAAAAGCTTTGCAATCAAACGCCCTAACAGTTTCTGGAGAAAAGTACCCAGAGAAGGTAAAAGTTTATTCGATTGGCGATTTTTCCAAAGAAGTTTGCGGCGGACCCCACATAGACTTTACAGGTAAGCTTGGGAAGTTTAAAATAATAAAAGAAGAAGCCGTAAGTGCGGGAACCAGAAGAATTTATGCAACCCTCAATTTTCAGTAAATTTTTGCCGAAAGCTAACGCTAAGGCCGAATATTTTTTAACCCTGGAGATCCAGGATGATAAGGTAAAAACGGCCGCCTGTGAACTTAAAGAGGGTGAGATAAAGGTTTTAAGTATTGGTACCGCCGATTACAGCGGAACCTGGGAAGAGATAACCATCGCCGTTGATGAAGCCCTGTCTCAAGTTGAAGGCATGTTTCCTCAGGAAGTCAAAATTAATCAAGTAATTTTAGGTTTACCGACAGAATTTACCAAAGATGGTAAAATTGAAGAGACCTATTTGGCTTCCATTAAAAATATCCTGCAAAAATTATCGTTAACCCCTTTGGGTTTTGTCGAAATTCCCTTAGCGATTATCCATTTCCTACAAAATCAGGAAGGCGGGCCGCAGACCTTAATTCTCGTTCGGGTTGGCAAGCAACTGACGGTTTCTTTGGTGAGAGTGGGGAAAATTACCAATAATATCAATATCGAGAGAACGGAAAATATCGCCTTGGATTTTGAAAAGGCAGTGGCTTCTTTTACGGGCGTGGAGATTTTACCGTCGCGGATTCTTCTTTATGATGGCCAGGAATTGGAAAAAGCCAGGCAGGAGCTTATGAATTATCCCTGGTTGACCAAAGCTTCTTTCCTCCATTTTCCCAAAATCGAAGCGGCATCATCTAATATTGATATTGAATCAGTGGCTTTTGCCGCCGGGAAAGAAACGGCGCAAAGAATTGAAATCGTCGAAACCGAAAAAGAAGAACAACCAATGTCCCAGTCAGTACCGGTCGCCGCAGAGTTACCGCCTGAAGCAAGTCAAGAAACAGAGAAACCGGAAGAAGCACAGGATTTTGGTTTTGTTAAAGGGGAAGATGTTGGTCAACACCAACCTCAAAATGATTTTCAAACGGAGCCGTCAGAACCAGTTGCCAGAACTTTTATTCAGCCGACTCCCTCTTTTCAGGAATCAGCGCCGAAGACAGCGTCAAAACTAAACTTACCGAAAATCTCTCTGATTCCTTTTAAAAACTTTTTCTCCATGACAGGTCAAAAACTAAAAGGCCTTTTATCAAAAAAATTCGGCCTAGCTGTTTCTTTGGCCTTGGTTTTACTCCTTTTGGCCGTTGGTTCTGTTTTGGCTCTTTGGTATTATCCGACCGCCCAGGTCAATATTATTCTGGAATCGCAAATTTTACAGCAGCCTTTAGAGATTAATTTAAACGCCAAGGGAACGACAATCAACGAAGCGAACAAAGAAATTCCGGCGCTTAATCTTGAAACTGAAGAGAAAGAAGTCAAAAAAGCCACGACGACGGGTAAAAAAACTGTTGGTGAAGCAGCCAAAGGCGAGGTTACCATTTATAATAAAACCACTAACAGCAAAACCTTCAAAAAGGGAACCGTTATCGTTTCTCCTAATAATCTTAAATTTACTTTAGATGATGAGGTGAGTGTCGCTTCGGCCTCGGAAAGTGTTGGGAGCTTAACTTTCGGTAAACAAAATATCAAAGTCACCGCGGCCAATATCGGTCCCGAGGGCAACTTGGGGGTCAGCCAGGAATTTCGTTTTGCCGATTTTCCGACCAGTTCTTATTCCGCTAGGAACGAGGTTGCTTTTTCCGGAGGGACCAGCCGAGAAATATCGGTGGTGGCTCGAGCCGATCAGGAAAAGCTCCTTACTTTAGCTTCAACCGAACTCCACGAAAAAGCCAAAGGCGATTTAAGCGGCAAGCTAGGTTTGGGCGAAAAACTTATCGAAAAAACCCTGGCAGGAACCGTAACCCAAAAAAAATTTGACAAAGAAGTTGACGAAGAGGCCAACGAAATTAATCTTGATTTAACCATGCATTTTACCGGTCTGGGTTACAAGGAAAATGATCTTCTTTTTCTTTTGGAAAAAAGTCTTGCCCCGTCAATTCCTTCTGGCTTTGAGTTTAAAAAAGACGAAGTTAAGCTGGAAGTGGTGGAAATTCAAAAGAAAAAAGACGGTAATTTGGTTCTTAAAATCAATTTTACTTCCATTCTTATGCCCCAGATTGACACGAACCTTATTAAGAAGGAGCTTCTCGGAAAAAGTTTCAGCGAAGCCGATAAATATTTGCGAAGTTTAGGTAACCTGGCCGGTTTTGAGGTTAAGTTTGGCCGCCAATTACCCTTTTTCAAGAATATTTTTCCTCGTACTGGTCAAAATATCAACATTGCAACTTCCAGCCGCAAGTAGTACTCTTTAAATAAGATGGCCACCTATGTTTACCTTAAAAAACCGGTAAGAACATCTTTACGTCCTCAATCAGTCTTTTTATCGTCATTGTTTTTTTCCGGCGGCGCTTTCTTTCTTTTTTTGGTGATTTGGCCGATTTTCAGTTTTGAGATTTTAATGACGCCGAAACTATCAGCCAAAACCGTTAGCCCGTTGCCGGAGAAACAGATTTTAGGTGTTCAGACTGATTTGACCCAGGCTTCTAATTGGTTCCCTCAAGCCTTGCAACGGAATTCCCCTTCGAAAATTACCAGCTATACTCTTTCTATTCCTAAATTAAGAGTTAAAGACGCGACGGTGGTTATTGGGAGCAATGATCTTTCGAAGAATTTAATCCAGTGGGGTAGTGATTCTTTGCCCGGAGAATTAGGTAACACGGTCATTTTCGGCCACTCGGTTTTACCCGCCTTTTTTGACCCCAAAAATTACATGACGATTTTTTCGACGCTGCCGACCCTCAAGGAGAAAGATGAAATTTATGTTTATTTCGACGGGATTACTTATCTTTATCGGGTTACCGAGATGCGCGTTGTTGCTCCGGAAGATCTTTCCGTTTTAGAGTCAAAAAATGATCAGTCTTCTCTTTCGTTAATCACCTGTGTGCCGCCGGGAACCTATTGGAAAAGATTAATTGTCAAAGCAAAACTTATCAACATCTAGTTTAAGGAATGATGAGGATTTTAGGTATTGATTTCGGAGAAAGAAAACTTGGTCTAGCTCTTTCTGAAGGTGAACTTGCCCGGCCCTTAGGCGTTCTTAATCAAGAAAATTTTGAGTCGAAAATTCCTAAAATTTGTCATGATCATGAGATCGAAAAAATCGTCATCGGTCTCTCCGAAGGCGCCATGGCCGAAGAAACTAAAGCCTTTGGCCAAATTATAGGAGAAGTTACCAATTTGCCGGTTGTTTATTGGGAAGAAACCTTAACTTCACAAGAAGCCCTAAGAAAGATGATCGAAGCCGGCAAATCAAGAACGAAAAGACAGAAAGAAGAACACGCGATTGCCGCAGCTTTAATTCTTCAGGCTTATTTAGACAACGCCGTCTGAATTTGACTCCAACCGTTAAGTTTGAATTTAAGCTTAAACTTCTCTACAATTAATTGGATGGATAATCTTGAAAAAACGATTGAAGAAATCAAATCCTTAAAAATTCAGGGAGCAACCAACGTGGCTAAGGCCGGACTTAAGGTTTTGCAAACCTTACCCACGGAAAAAATTCCCGAAGCCATTGAGGCCTTGCTTTTAACCAGACCCACGGAACCGCTTTTACAAAATTCTTTACGTTTGGTGCAGCTTAAAGGTAAATCAGTCATTACGCCAACCTTAGGAAGATTCGATGACATTGAAAATGAAATTTTAACCCATGGTTTGCCCTTAATTAAAGAGGGAATGCGGATTTTAACTCATTGTCATTCTTCAAGTGTGGTGAATCTTTTAAAAGAAGCGGCGAAAAAAGGTTTAACTTTTAAAGTTTATTTAACCGAAACCAGACCTTTTTTTCAAGGTCGAATTACCGCTCGGGAATTAACCGAAGCAGGGATTTCAACCACCATGATTACCGATTCTGAAGCCGCTTTTTTAATCAGTAAGGAAGACGAAAAGGACCTTGACCTGATTCTTTTAGGGGCGGATGCTCTTTCTCAAAAAGGTGGCGCTTTTAATAAAGTTGGCAGTTATGGTATTGCTCTTTCGGCTTTTCACGCCAAAATTCCTCTTTTTATCGTCACGACCCTCCTTAAATTTTCTTCACAAACGCCGGTTATTGAAGAAAGAAACGGAAAAGAAATTTGGGAGAATAAACCCCAGGACCTAGAAATTTTCAATCCCAGTTTTGATTACGTTCCTCCGGAATTTATCACCGGTTTTCTTTGTGAATTTGGCCAAGTTTTGCCTCAAAAAATGAAGACAATGGTTAGAAAAAATTATCCGTGGATTATCGAAATGAGTAAAACCAAGACCAAAACGATGAAAAATTTCAGTCCGTACAAATCATATTTACATTTAGAAGAAAAGGTTGATTTGAAAAATCATATCGTCGCCCACTTTTTATTAGGTGTTGACCAGAAGACTGATTTTGGCGAAACTGCCGGCGGGGTGGCGGCCGAATCGTCAATCGGTACTTGGACAAAAATTACCACTGAAGCTCAAAGCAGCTTTGAGCGTTTGCACGCCAGGGTTTTAGAAGCCGATAAAAAAACTCATTTTTTAAAAATTGCCTATCCTTTAGAACTTTTCGAAGAGGGTAATTTACCGCAGCTTCTCTCCTCGGTGGCCGGGAATATTTTCGGTTTAAAGGAAGTTAAAAGTTTAAAGCTTATAGACTTAAACTTGCCGGAAAAATATGTGATGACTTTTCCCGGACCGGCGCTGGGTCTTTTGGGCATAAGAAAATTAACCGGTATTAGCCAAAGACCGCTGATTGGTTGCATTATTAAGCCTAAATTGGGATTAGACGTGACGAAACACACCCAAGTTGCCAGAGAGGTTTTCTTAGGCGGTGTTGACTTTGTCAAAGATGACGAGAATTTAACCAATCAGGTCTTTAATCCTTTTAAAAAAAGAGT
The DNA here is from genome assembly GCA_023473585.1 of Patescibacteria group bacterium. Taxonomy (NCBI): domain Bacteria; species Patescibacteria group bacterium. The sequence goes on from JAMCYU010000006.1 coordinate 20,289, forward strand.
TAAAGAAGTTATGCGGATGATAAGAGTTAATAATTTTAAGGAGAAAATCTACGCGTTTAATGTCACCGCAGAAACAGAGAAAATGTGTCAGCGGGCCAAATTTATCAAAAAGCAGGGCGGAAATTGCGCCATGATTGATTTTTTAACCAACGGTTTTGCCGGTTTACAAACTTTACGTAGCCAAAATTTAGGGCTTATGATTCATTGTCATCGGGCGATGCATGCCGCCCTGGACAGATCTCCCGATTACGGAATATCAATGTTGGTTTTAGCTAAACTGGTGCGTTTGGCCGGCGTTGATTCTTTGCATACCGGGACGGTTCTCGGTAAAATGGAAGGAGGGAGCGAAGAGGTAAAAGTGATTAATGAATTTTTACTTAGTGACTGGTACGGACTGAAAACGGTTTTGCCCGTCGCTTCCGGTGGACTGCATCCGGGATTGGTGCCTGATTTAGTCAAAATCTTAGGTAAAAATATTCTCTTAAATTTTGGCGGCGGCATTCATGGACACCCTCGGGGATCGCGAGCCGGAGCCATCGCGGTTTTAGCGGCCATTGAAGCCGAGGAACAAAAGATACCGCTTCGTGAGGCAGCTAAAAATCATGAGGAATTAGCGTTGGCTTTGGAGTATTGGGAGGAAGGTTTAATTTAAAGGAGAAAGAGATGAGTCTATCAAAACAATCGCTTGCCATTTCGGCCATTAGGAAAAAATTAGTTGGTCAAAGATTATCGTATCAGGAGATTTTCGCCTTAATGGACGAAATTGCCAATCGCCGCTTGGGGCCGATTTTAACCACTTACTTTGCCGCCGCTGGTTTTAAAGAAGGTTTTTCTGACGAAGAACTTTACTTTCTAACTAAAGCGATGGCCGAAACCGGTGATAAACTTCGTTTCTCGGGGATTGTCGCCGACAAGCATTCAACCGGAGGTGTGGCGGGAACGAGAACCACGATGATTTTGGTTCCCATTATTGCCGCCGCGGGAATCAAAATTCCGAAAAATTCTTCAAGAGCCATTACTTCTCCTTCGGGGACGGCGGACACGATGGAAGTTTTGGCGCCCGTCACTTTTGCTCCTAGAGAGATTGAGAAAATTGTCAATCGTGTCGGTGGTTGTATTGTTTGGGGAGGACATTTAGGGTTGGCTCCCGCCGATGATGTTATTATTCAAGTTGAAGAGCCCTTAGCTTTTGAGTCGTTTGACAAAATTATTATTTCCGTCATGGCGAAAAAAGTGGCTTCGGGAGCTACCCATGTGGTGTTTGATATCCCCGTTGGACCGACGGTTAAAATCAAACACTTTGCCGATGCGGAACTGATCGGTAAAAAATTTCTTTTTTTAGGGAAGCGCTTTGGTATAAAAATTATTGTCGATATTAATCATACGCTGGAACCAGCCGGTCGGGGTATTGGACCGGTGCTTGAATCAAGAGACGTTTTAAGAGTTTTAGAGCAAACAAAAAACCGGCCTTTGGCCCTAGAAAGAAAAGCCCTGCGCTTAGCGGGGAAACTTTTAGACCTTTGTTTTACCGATATGAAAAAAGCCAAACAGGCAAGCGGGGAAGAAACGGCTTCAAGAATTTTAGCCTCCGGTCAAGCTTTAGCCAAAATGCGGGAGATTATTGAGGCCCAAGGAGGAAACCCCGATGTTTCTGCCGACAGATTAAAACTGGGGAAATTCAAAGCCGAAATAACCAGTCAAAAAAAAGGCCGCATCGCCCAAATTGACAATCACCAGATAACCGTTGTTTGCCGGATTTTGGGCAGTCCGGAAGATAAACAGGCGGGTTTGTTTTTAGAAAAGCGGATCGAGGAACACGTGGACAAGGGTGATATACTATTTATAATCTATGCCAATGATAAATGGAGACTGGAGGAAGCTAAGGAAACGGTTAAGAATTTACCGGTCTTCAAAATAGAATAACGCTTTTAGCGTAAAGGAGAATTAATGTTTAAAAATATGATCAGTCCGGTTCAGGCTTGGCTTTTATCTCAGGGTCGCTGTGTCGGCTGTGGGCTTTCATTGGCAAACTCCAAGCTCAAAACACAAAAGTCAAAAGTTAAAGACGAAAATTTAGTCACTTGTAAATGCGGACGAGTTTATATTCATGAGACAAAAACCGGTAAATTCAGACGCGCTCTTTTATCAGAAGTTTAACATGAAATCTTTAAAGATAAGACTAAGTGTTTTAACGCTCGTTATTCTTCTTTTTCTAGTCCTGGGTTTTATTTGGTGGCAACAAGGAAAAGCTTCGGTTAATCCTTTTAACAAAACTCCCCAAATTTTTGTGGTTGGTAAAGGTGAGGGAGTGAGAGCAATTGCTTCTCGACTTAAAAAAGACAATCTGATTAAAGACCAGGTGGTTTTTTTCCTCTTGATTAAAAAAATGGGGATTGATCAAAACCTCCAGGCAGGAGACTTTAGACTTAATCAAGCGATGGATGCCCAAACCATTGCTCAAACTCTAACGAAAGGGATGGTTGATATTTGGATCACCATCTTAGAAGGTTGGCGTAGCGAGGAGATCGCTCTTAAAATGGCTTCGGATTTACAGTTGCCGGAAAGCCAATTTTTAAAATATAGCCAGGAAGGTTATATGTTCCCGGATACCTATTTAATCCCCAAAGAGGCAACCGCGGCCGCCATCGTCCAAATTTTAAAAGACAATTTTAGGCAAAAAGTCACAGAAGACCTGCAAAAAGAAGCGATCAAAAATGGTTTAACCTTAAAAGAAACAATTATTTTAGCCTCAATCGTCGAAAAAGAAGCCAGCGGTGAAAATGACAGAAATCTGATCGCCGGCATTCTCCTGCGGCGTTTAAAGAGCGGGTGGCCGCTGCAGACAGACGCGACCCTTCAATACGCTTTGGGTTATCAACCGGAAGAAAAAACCTGGTGGAAGAAAAATCTTACCGACCTTGATAAAAAGTTTAAGTCTCCTTACAATACTTACCTCAATATCGGTTTGCCGCCCGAACCAATTTGTAATCCGGGTTTGGCTTCGATTAGAGCGGTTATTTATCCCGAGAAGTCTGACTTTTGGTATTATCTTCATGATCCGACAGGCGGCGTTCATTTCGCCAAAACCATCGAAGAACACGAAGCCAACATTGATAAATATCTTCGGTAATCAATCATTTTAAATGATACTTGACAGAAGAGGTACGATCACACAATAAGGTATACACTTTTGAACTCCGGAAACGATTGTAGTTTCTCCAACGGTGTTTTCCCATCCATGCCAAAACCCCAGTGTGGTCTTTCATTGTTGTAATGTTTAAGATAATT
>JAMCYU010000007.1 GCA_023473585.1 Patescibacteria group bacterium
GCATTTTTTCGGCCACCCATCGGGATTTAATACAGTTATGCATGAGTGGCATTTTAGGCCATAAATAGCGAATTCGTAAACTATCCATAATATCTTAAAAGTGTATACGTAATTATGTTACACTACGACAATTGTCAAGAGCTTAAAAATATGATATATTATATCAACGATGCCAAAAAGAACCTACCAACCAAAAAAACTAAAAAGAATTAAAACCCATGGGTTTCGAGAACGGAACAAAAGCCGTGGTGGTAAAAGAGTCCTAAAAAGAAGACAGTTTAAAGGTAGAAAAAAAATTACCATCTCGTGAAAAAAATTCTCCTCCAAAGTATCCGGTTTTACCAAAAATATCTTTCGTTGGATACGGGCTGGGCGAAAACTTTATTTATAACCGACAAAGCTTGTCGTTTTACTCCAACCTGTAGCGAATACTCATATCAGGCGATCAATAAATATGGTATACTACGGGGATTGTTCTTAACTCTAAAAAGAATTAGTCGTTGTCACCCGTTTTCCAAAGGAGGTCTTGACGAAATTCCATGATTGAAGCAAATATTTTTAATCAACTTTTAATTTGGCCGATTTTAAACTTCTTGATGGCTTTTTATAAAGTCTTTGAATTAATAAAACTTCCCGGCGCTTTTGGCTTGGCGGTTATCGCCATGACGATTTTTATAAGATTGCTTCTTTATCCCCTTATGGGTTCTCAACTGAAAAGCGCCAAAAAAATGCAAGACCTAAAGCCTCGTTTGGATGAACTGGCCAAAAAATACGGCAAAGATAAGGGAAGACTACAACAGGAACAATTAAAACTTTATAAAGAAGCCGGAGTTAATCCGGCCGCCGGCTGTTTACCTTTGCTTTTACAGATGCCGGTTTTTATCGCCCTTTATAATGTTTTTTGGCAAATTTTAGGCAACGGTAATTTAGAAAAAGTGGTTCAGGAAATAAACCAGATTGTTTATTTCCCTTTTTTGAAAATTCAGGGTATTGACCTTTCGTTTTTCGGGGCTAATTTAGGGATTAAACCATCAAGTTGGCAAACGGACGGGATTTGGCTGTTAGCTATTCCCTTAATCACCGCCCTTTTACAATGGTATCAAACCAAATTAATGACGCCCCCTTCCCCTACCGCGCTCCGCCATAGCGAGGCTTCGCAACGGCGAGAGGCTTCGGAGGGCAAGCCCTCTTCGGACAAAGACGATGCGGCCAAGATTATGCAGGGACAGATGAGTTTCCTCTTTCCCTTAATGATCGGCTGGTTTGCCTTTTCTTTTCCGGTTGGTTTATCTTTATATTGGAACACTTTTAGTATTCTTGGTATAATCCAGCAACTGCAAATTAATAAAGGGAAATAAAAAGATGACGGAAGAAAACTTAAAAATTATTAAAACCGAAGCCCAGAAGCTCCTCGAATACCTGATGGTTGAAGCGACAATTGAAGTTTCAGAAAAAGAAGATGTTTATGAGGTGCAAATTGAAACGGAAGACACGGGAATCTTAATCGGTTATCACGGCGAAACCCTAACAAGCCTGCAGTTAATTTTATCCTTAATTCTTTACAAAAGACTGGGCAGTTGGTTGCGGTTGATCGTTAACGTTGGCGACTGGCGGCAAAAAAGAGAAGAGGTTTTAAAACAGATGGCCCTAAGTGCGGCCGAAAGAGTGATAGCGACGGACGAAGCGATGGTTTTACCCAATCTTTCTTCTTTTGAACGCAGAATTGTTCATCTTATTTTGGCCGATCATCCCAAAGTGACCAGTTCTTCTGAAGGCGAAGGCGTGGAAAGAAAACTAATTATTAAGCCAAAAGAATAAACTCCCAAGACATGAAATTTTCTCGGTGGTTTGTTTATCTTCTTCTTTTTCTTTTGCCGGTGCAACTGGGAAAACATTTTTGGCCGGAATGGACCATGATCTTTGGTCTAAAAATTGACTACCTCTCCCCGACGATTTATTTAACCGATATTCTTATTTTGGGAATCTTGGCAAGTTGGTTTTTCAGTCAATTTTTCCCTGCTTCCTTCTTTTTGTTTTTAAAAAAACAAGGAAAAATATTTCTCCTCTTAATTTTTCTTCTTGCCAATTGTTTTTTTGCTCAAAACCAGCCGGCGGCTTTTTATAAATTAATCAAGGTGACGGAATTTGTCCTCCTTTTCCTTTTTTTGGTTAAAAATAAAATCTCCCTTTCTGATTTCCGTTACCCGATTTTTGGAGCCGTTATTTATTCCTCTTTAATTGCCGTTTTTCAATTTTTAAACCAGGGTTCTTTGGGTGGCCTGTTTTGGTTTTTGGGCGAACGTAACTTTAATGCCGGAACACCGGGAATTGCCCAGACGGTTATTAATGGACGATTATTTTTAAGACCCTATGCCACTTTCTCTCACCCCAATGTCTTGGCCGGGTTTTTAACCCTGGATCTTTTATTGGTGATTTTTTTAAGACCAAAACACTGGCGTTTTGGTTTGGCGCTTGGGAGCGTGGCTCTTTTTTTAACCTTCAGTCACACGGCCTGGTTCGGCTTTTTCTTAGGACTTTTAGGCTTTTATTTTTGGCCAAGAAAAAAACCTAACCCAAAATATTTACTTCTTGGGCTTATGGTTTTCTTAACGGTCGGGATTTTAGGTTTTAGATTTATTCCTATTCCCGAAGAATCAATAGCGCAAAGACAAGAATTAAACACAACCTCTTTGAAGATGATTAAAGCTTCTCCTTTTTTGGGTGTCGGGTTAGCCAATTTTTTTAATCGTCTGCCGGAATTTTACCAAAACCACGGCTTGGTTCGTTTTTTACAACCGGCACATAATCTTTATCTTTTGATCGGCGCCGAAACGGGATTTATGGGACTGGTTTTTTTTTTAGTTTTAATCGTTTTAACCTATCAAAAGGGATTAAGAACAAATTCTTTCCTGCTTGTTCCCTTTAGCGTTATGCTGATACTGGGCCTATTTGATCATTATTTTTATACCCTTCAACAAGGACAGATTCTTATGGTTTTGATTTTTAGTTTTATTTGGTCGGGTCAAGAAAGAAGTGTTAAAATTAACCCATGAACCTTTCCCGCATCGTGACTTATAATACCCTGATTCAGATTTTGGGCAAGATCGTAACGGTTGTTTTTGGGATAACCACCACGGCGATATTGACAAATTATCTGGGAGCCTCCGGCTTTGGTGAATACGTTTTTGTTCTTTCTTTTGTCGCCATTTTTTCGTCAGTGGCCGACTGGGGAACGGCTTTAATTGCGGTTCGTGAAGCCGCTCGCCAAGAAAAAAATGAAAGTCAAATTTTTAGCAACGTCTTAATTTTGCGTTTGGTTCTTTCCTTACTGGCAACTTTAATCAGCTGGTTGGTGATTTGTCTTTTTCCCGGCGTTGCCCATAACGGAGAGCCTTTAAAACGTTTGGTGATTTTGGCCTCGTTCTTAATTCTTTTTTTTAGTCTCAAAAACTCCCTGGGGATTATTTTCCAAACCAAATTAAAACTCGACAAAATTGTTCTTTTGGATTTTATCGCCAGCGCCCTAACCTTGTTCTTTTCTTTTTTTGTAGTGAGTTTCGGCGGAACGCTTGTTTTTTTAATTTGGGCCGTTATTTTGGCCAACATCATCGCGGTTTTGGTCGGCTTCGGCCAGATTTTCTCCCTAACCAGTCTTAAGTTTTCTTTGTCATTTCCGGTTTTACGAAAGTTGTCACTTGAGGCCCTACCCATGGGCGGGATCTTAATTTTATTTTCTGTTTATAACCGGATTGACGCGTTAATTTTACAAGCCATTAAGGGCAGTACGGCGGTTGGCGTTTACGGCTTGGCTTACCGGATTTATGAAGTCTTGGTTTTAGGCGCCTTTTATTTAATGAATTCGCTTTTGCCGATTTTGGCCCGTGAAAAAGACAAAAATAAACTTTGCCAGGTTTATCAGCGGGCTTTTGATCTTCTTGTTTTGGCCGGCATTTTTGTTATTTTGGCGACTTTTATTTTGGCTCCCCTAGCGATTAAATTAGTGGCCTGGGGCCGCTTCCCGGAATTTTTTACAAGTATCTCGCTTTTACGCATCTTAAGTCTTGCCGTTTTGGCCAGTTTTTTAAATCATTTAACCGGTTATCTTTTGATTGTTTTAGGGAAGCAGCGTCGTTATTTTTTTATTTCCGTCGCGGCCTTAATTTTTAACTTTTCCCTGAATCTTTTCTTTATCCCCTCTTATTCTTACTACGCGGCGGCCTGGATAACTTTTTTAACCGAAACATTGGTTTTTTGTCTTACCAGTTTTTTAATCGCTCAAACCTTAAAATTTCGACCGAGTTTTTTTTCTTTCCCCAAAACCGCTCTTGATCTTTTAAAGAACCGACAATTGTTTTAAAAACCCCAATCCTTGACAAACAAGGACAAACAAGAGATCATAAAACAATGAAGAAACTGACGGTTTTTTTCTATGTTCTTAAAAGATCATTGACTTCGCCAGGTTATTATGTGGACATTATTAAAGCGCCCTTTAGTTTTTCCTTAAAGTTTTTTTATTTTTATTTTTTTCTTTACTCCTTAATCGGCACGGCTTTTATTGTCCCTAAATTGATCCCCTTAAAAACCCTGGTTTTGACCCTACCTTCTAAATTGGAAAAAATTTATCCGGCCGATTTGGAAATTAAAATTGACAAAGGCCAGGCCTCAACCAACGTGGTCGAGCCCTACTTTTTTTCTTTAAAAGACGTGGAGAAAATTTTCCAAGAGAATGATGTTTTAGGGGCCAAAACGCCCGTTGTCAGGAATCTTTTAGTGATTGATACCAAAGCCGTCATTGAAGATTTTTCGGCTTATGAAACCCTGATTCTTTTAACGAAAAATAATTTAGTGATACAGGATAAAGAGAATGGTGGTTTTCGCGTTTATTCTTTAGCCGACGTTCCGAACCTGACGATTAACCAGCAAGAGATTAAGGATCTAACGAAACAAATGATGCCTTGGGTGCAAAAAATTGCCGTCTATCTTGTGCCTTTCCTGGCTTTATTGATTTTTTTCGGCCTTTTTCTTTTTCTTCCTTTGAGTCTTTTTTTATCTCTTTTGTTTTACGCTTTATTGGCCTGGTTTTTGGGAAAAATCCTTAGTTTCCCATTGACTTATAAAAAAGCCTACCAGATCAGCATGCATTCAATTATTCTACCGACCACGATTTTTGGTCTTTTTAGTCTTCTCTCTTTCAATTTGTCTTTTCCTTTTTTGCAAACCATCATCATGGTTATAATGACGACGATTATTTTACAAAACCTTAAAAAGAATCAAGAAAAAACAAAACCTTCTCAAATTAATCCTCCAATCCTAAGTTGATCCGTGGTAAAATAAAACCAAATGTCTGACAAACTTTTTATCTATACGGATGGAGGTTCAAGAGGCAATCCCGGACCATCGGCGGTCGGTGTTTATATTGAGGATGAAAACGGAAAAACGATTCAAAAGATAGCCAAAAAAATAGGGGAGGCAACCAACAATATCGCTGAATATCTGGCGATTATTGAAGCCCTGGAATGGTTTAAAACCTCAAATTTTAAAGCGGCCATTTCCCACCTTCATTTTTTTCTTGATTCACGTTTGGTTGTCAATCAAGTTAATGGCCTCTTTAAAGTTAAAAATGGAAATCTTCGCAATTTTATTTTAAAGATTCGAGAACTGGAACAAGAACTTAAGATCAAGATTAATTACGAGCTTATTCCTCGTGAAAAAAATTGGCGGGCCGACAAATTAGTCAATCAAGCACTAGACTTATAGTGCTCATGTCGTTTTTGGAAATTCTCAAGAAGAAACAAAGATTTTTTTTATAATCTTTCGCCCGATTTAGACAAATTATCTATGGAATTTTCTCGACAAAAACCAAAAGTCTCAGTTGAAATTCAAACCGAAAAGATCGCAATCTCTTTAACTGGAGAAAAATCGCCTCTCTATGCTCTTTTTAGGGAAGCACTCCAAATCAAAGGAGCTAATCTTAACGAAAGCGAAAGGGCAGACTATATTTTTCAATTAAATAATTTTGCCCAAGTTGATAAATTTTTAGCCAGAGCTGTTTTTAATCACGCAAAATATTTTTTAATTATTGACAAAAACCAAGAAAACGACCCTGGTCAAAAAGCCGAAAAAAAAGTTCTCCAGGCCATTGAAAAACAGAAACTAGACGCAAAAATTATTAGAATTTTCGGGTTTAACGGCGAAGAGGAAATGGTCGTTGGAAAAATTCTAAAAATTGCCCTTAGTCAAACAAAAGAAAAAATTATTGATCTTTCTTGGGCCGGAGCTTATTGGGCAAAACCGAACAGGGTTAAAAAAGCAAAACTCCGACCAACGATATGGCTTTCTTTACTCTTTCTTTTTTTCCTGACTTTACCGTTGACGATTTTTCTTTCAAATTTAACTTTGGGTGTTTGGGATTTAAAAAAAACCCAAGACCTGGCTTTTTCCTCGGCTTTTATTAAAGGAGAGGCGCGGGCTCTTTCGGCCCAAAATCATTTTGCCGCGGCTAAAGAGAATTTAGAAGACTGGCAATTTGTTTTTCAAATCCTCGGTCAAGAAGCGGCGGAAAGAAAACTAACCGCTTGGTTAAATATTGGTCAGGATTTAAGTTTGGCTAGCCGTTATCTTCTTAAGGCTGGGCAAGAAGGACAAAAATTAAGCCGGGTTCTTTTGGGCGAAGAGATAGGAACAACCGATGAAATCTTAAAAAAAACAAGTCTTAACCTTAATTTGGCCGAAGAAGAATTAGCCTTGATGGAAACGAGAATCAGCCAGCCCTCAATTTTTCCTGAAAAATTTAAACAAGTTAAAAACTTGAGGCAAAATCTGGTTAAGGCTAAAAGTTTTTTAAACTTTGCCCCCTGGTTTTTAGGGGAAAGAACCTATCTTCTGCTTTTCCAAAATAATTTTGAACTTCGTCCCGGTGGGGGATTTATAGGGACCGTCGGTTTCATTAAAATCGAGAATGGGAAATTAGATTTTAAGATTGAAGACATTTATACCGTTGACGGTCAACTTAAAGGACACGTTGAGCCGCCAAAACCGATACGAACCTATTTAGACCAAATTCATTGGTATCTAAGAGATTCAAACTGGGAGGCCGATTTTCCGACAAACGCCCAAAAGGCGGCCTGGTTTTTGGAAAAAGAAATCGGTTTAAAACCCGACGGGGTGATTGCTTTGGATTTAGATTTAGTTAAAAACCTCTTAAAGTTAACCGGCCCGGTTAACTTACCCGACTATCAGGAGAAAATTACCGCGGATAATTTATATCTTAAAACTCAAACCTATACGCAGGAGAATTTTTTTCCCGGTTCAACCCAAAAGAAAGATTTTTTAGGTAATTTAGCTAACGCCATTTTTCAAAAAATAATAACTTCTAAAAATTTCCCCTGGTTTGGTTTGAGCCAAGTTTTGGAAGAGTCTTTTGCCCAAAAACACCTTTTCGTCTTTTTAGACAATTATTTAGCCCAAAAAATTGTTCTTGATCAGGGGTGGGGAGGCGAGGTCAAAAAAGCCCCATGTGGCGTTTCCGAAAGTCAGTGTTTCGACGATTATCTTCTGGTTTTGGACGCTAATTTAGGAGTTAACAAGACGAACTATTACCTAAAAAGAGAAATAGAAAAAGAAACGGAATTTAACGAAAAGGAAATAAATTCTCAATTAAGCGTTATTTATAAAAATACCAGCCCGGCCAAGACCCCCTTGGGCGGAGAATACAAAAATTATTTAAGAGTCTTAATGGGGGAAAAGGCGATTGTCGAAAAAATTATGATTGACAATACCGTTTTAGCTCTAGATAAAGATGTTGATAAGGAGGTTAGTTTCGGCAAAAATTCCTTCGGTTTTTTCTTTAAAGTTGCTCCGGGCCAAAAGGTCAAGGTGGAGATTTTAAGTAAAATTCCCCTTACCCAGCCAATTGATAAATTAACTTACCGACTTTTGGTTCAAAAGCAAGCCGGAACGGTTGAGGACCCGTTAACGCTTAAGTTCTCCGGCACACGGCCCATTAAAGAAACAGACTTTTCCTCTCTTGCCAAGAATGGCGGGATCAGTTATAATACGAATCTGTTAATCGATCGTTTTTTTATGGTCAAGCTTAAATAAAAAATGGAAAAACATAAATTAGAATCTCAAAAAAGAAAAATCAGCGGCCGCAAAGTTAAAACCCTGCGACAACAGGGACTTTTACCGGCTAATATTTTCGGCAAAGAAATTAAGTCTTTAGCCATTCAGGTTCCCGTTAAAGCTTTTATGCAGGTTTATCAAAAAGCCGGGGAAACGGGGATTATTGATTTGTCAGTAGGCGACGGAGAAGCGCATCCGGTTTTGGTCCACAACTTACAAATTCATCCGGTTACCAGCCAGCCGCTCCATGTGGATTTTCACCGCGTCAATTTAACCGAAAAAGTTAAAGCCATGGTGCCGGTTGTTACTGTCGGTGAAGCGCCGGCGGTTGAGCAAAAAATTGGTTTGCTTTTGACGCCGGTTAACGAAATTGAAGTCGAGGCCTTGCCTACGGATTTGCTGGAAAAAATCGAGGTTGACGTAACACTTTTAAAAGAAGTCGAACAGGAAATTAAAGTTAAAGACCTTAAAGTTTCTGATAAAGTGACTCTTTTGGCCGAACCAGAATTGGTGGTGGTTAAAGTCGGTTCGCTTGTTACCGAAGAAACGAAGAAAATGCTTGAAGAAGAGAAAGCCGCCGCCGAAGCCGCTTCAGCCGAAGCCGCCGCCGAAAAAGGCGAAGTTCCGGCCGGAGAAGCATCGCCAGCAGAAGCGACCCAGGCACCTGCGGAAGAAGCTAAACCAGAAGAGGCAAAAAAGGAAGAAGCCAAGTAATATTGTCTTAGATTATAAATATCTAGACTTACTTAATTATTTCTTCTAATTTTCTTGCGGGTTCGAAGTTGGGGTCAAGATTGAGGGCTTTATCAAGATAAAGTTTGGCCTTTTCTTTTTCGTATATTTGATAATTTAAAATTGCCAATTGTAAATAAGCGTCGCGATAGTCCGGCTTTTCCAAAACCACTTTTTCCCAAAAAACGATTTCACTTCTTATCCTTTGCGGCTCGTTTTTAATTCGTTCCAAGACTTTAAGAGGGGATAAAGACGCGGCCAAAACCGAATTATTACTGCCTAAATGATTGGTTGTGGTGAAAGTTTGGGCAATTAAAAGCTCGCGTTCCGTTCCTTCTAAATCACCTCTTTTTAAATATTCCTGGGCCAAAAGCAGATGAGGGGAGAGGCTTTGGGGAGAGAGCATCACTGTAAGTTTTGCCTGTTCTAAAGCCAAAAAACTTGGGGAAACCACCCCAAACGAGTTAAAGAGCGTTGGAAAAAGATTAATAAGAATTAAGAGCGTCAGAAAGCCCAAAACGCCTAATTTTGGCTCTAAAATTAAACGTTTTGCGTTAATCATGCGTGAAATATGCGGGAATTCTAGTTTGTTTTTGGCCATGGCTCAATAATTAAAGGTTTTTTCTGGAATTTTTGCCAGATTTCCTCGGTAATAAACGGCATAAAAGGATGGAGGAGTTGCAGGGAAGTTAGATAAGCATGTTCTAAAACCGAAAGGGCGATGAAATCACCATTGTTCGTTCTTTTTTTTGAACTTTCCAAATACTGGTCGGCCAAACGGTGCCATAAAAATTCGTACAAAGCCTGCGCCGCCAGAGCCATTTGAAACTTCTCAAGATTTTCCGTCACCTTCTTAATAAGTTCTTCCAGATCCTTTAAAATCTTTTTGTCTTCGTCTTTTAAACCTTCCATTTTCGGCTTAAAGGTCGGGATCTTTTTGCCTTCGGTAAAGAGCTTAAGAAAACGGCCGATATTCCAAAGTTTATTGGAAAAATTACGCATGCCGCGGATTTTTTCTTCGCCTAAATTTAAATCATGGCCAGCTGCCGTGCCCCAAATTAAAGCAAAACGGACCGCATCGGCACCATATTTATCACTGACGACTAATGGATCCAAAACGTTGCCTTTATTTTTACTCATTTTTTGGCCTGAAGCATCCCGGACTAAGCCGTGCAGATAAACGGTTTGAAAAGGTACTTTGTTTGTTCGGTAAAGCCCCAGCATGATCATTCGGGCCACCCAGAAAAACAAAATATCATAACCGGTTTCCATCATCGTGGTTGGGTAAAAATAGTCGAAATCTTCTTTTGAATTGGCCATTAAAGTAGCAAACGGCCATTGACCCGACGAAAACCAGGTATCCAGAGTATCTTCCGAACCAGACAGGGGAATCTTATAGCCCCACCAGATTTGGCGGGAAATACACCAGTCTTTGATATTTTCCATCCATTGGAAATAAGTTTTTTCAAAGCTTTTGGGCACAATTTTAATTTCGCCCGATTTAACAGCTTTAATCGCCGGTTGGGCCAGGGTTTTGGTTTTAATAAACCACTGCAAAGAAATAATCGGTTCAATCGTTGTCCGGCAGCGCTCGCAGACCGCGACACTATGTTTATAGGGTTCGGCTCTAACCAAAACGCGCAAATGATCCAATTCGCCGACAACTTTTTCCCGGGCTTCTTCGACAGGTAAACCTAAAAATCTTCTCGGGACATTAATCATTTTGCCTTTGTCGTCAATGACGACCGGCGCGGGTAAGCGGTGTCTTTGGCCGATCTCCCAGTCCAGGAGATCATGACCGGGCGTAATTTTTAAAGCCCCGGTGCCAAATTGCGGGTCAACACTGTCGTCGGCCAGAATGGGCAATTTTTTATCGAGGAGAGGCAAAAGAGCTTCTTTGCCGATTAAATGCTGATAGCGTTTATCCTTGGGATTGACGGCAACAGCCACATCGGCCAGCATGGTTTCCGGACGGGTCGTGGCAATAACCAGCGAACCGTAAGAAATAAAATAAAGGCGGCCCAATTGCTCCTCATATTCGACTTCAAGATCCGAAAGCGCGGTGGCGCAGCGGGGACACCAATTAATAATGCGTTCGCCCTGATAGATTAAGCCGTCTTGATTTAACTTTTTAAAAGTTTCTAAAACGATTTTTTCAATTTGCGGGTCAAGGGTAAATTTTTCTCTGGTCCAGTCACAGGACGCCCCCAGTCTTTTTAACTGACTGTACATATAAACTTTGTTTTTTTGCGAAAACTCATAACATTGTTTATAGAATTCTTCGCGACCCAAATCATACCTGGTTTTGCCCTGTTTTTTTAATTCTCTTTCAAAAACCACCTGCGTTAAAATACCGGCATGGTCCGCACCCGGTAACCAAAGTGTCGGCTCGCCGAGCATCCGGTGAAATCTGACTAAAATGTCCTGGATCGTCACAAACATCGCGTGGCCAACATGCAATGGACCATTGGCATTGGGCGGAGGCATAATAATGCTAAACGGTTTTTTCTTTTGATCAATTTTAGGGGTGAAATAACCGCCCTGTTCCCAAAGGGAATAAATTCGTTCTTCCACACCCTGATGATTGTAGGTTTTGTCCATAAATTCGTCGAGTTTATTCTAATCTAGAAAAAACTTAAAAGCAAGGAAATTTTAGAGGGTTAAAGAGGAAAGAGCGCGAAGCTCTGGCCAGGGGAGAGGCGAAAAATTAAAAAAGGCGCAGGCCGCAATGCCGGCGGCGTTATCAGTACATAAATTTTTTGGCGGAGCAAAAAATTTAGTAGTTGGTAGTGAGTAACAAGTATCAAGAAATTTTTCCCGAAGACGATCATTTGCCGCAACTCCACCCGAGAGAAGGACAGATTTAACTTTGTATTTTTTTACTGCTCGGAGGGTTTTTGCAACTAAGACATCGGTGATTGCCTCTTGGATTTCATGAGCAAGATAAGTTATGAGTTTGGGGTTATGAGTTATGGATTGACGCTCGATTTCGCGTAAGACCGCGGTTTTTAAACCGGAAAAAGAAAAATCAAAATCATCGCTTTTAAGCATTGGCCGCGGCAGTTTAATTTTAAATTTTGCATTTTGAATTTTCAATTTCGCCGCGGCCACGGCGATGGCCGGTCCACCCGGGTAACCGAGTTTGAGCAACCTGGCGCACTTATCAAAACATTCACCGGCGGCATCATCCCGAGTTGCGCCCAACCACTCATATTGCCCGTGATCAGTCATTAAAAGAAGTTCGGTGTGGCCACCGGAGACAATAAGGACAATGGCCGGAAATTCTGGTAAATTTTGATTTTTAATTTTTGATTTTGTGATCCAGTTGGTATAGACATGGCCGAGGAGATGATTAACGGGGATAATGGGTTTATTAAAGACATGGGCTAAGGTTTTAGCTGTTTCCAGGCCGACTAAAAGCGAACCGACAAGACCAGGACCGGAAGTGACAGCCAAGGCATCGACATTTTCAATTTTCAACCCTTCTTTTTTAAGAGCAGACTCGATTACGGGAAGAATCAATTTAATTTGTTCCCGGGCGGCTATTTCCGGAATAATACCGCCGGTTTTTATATGTATCGGCTGCGACGAAGCCACAATATTGGATAGTATTTTTACTCCATCCTCAATAACTGAGGCGCCAGTTTCGTCACAAGATGTTTCAATTCCTAAGATTTTCATCTTTTAAGTATTTGGGTGGTCGAATAACCCGGAATTTGTTTAATAACGATCTTAATTTTCGCCCCGACAATTTCGGCCTGTTTTTGTTTGTTTTTAAGTTGCGGATCATTCCGAGTTACGGCAATGATCTTAGGTTTAATAATTTTTGTCATTTGTAAGTAATCATCATCGGTTTTTAATTCCGGTAAAAGAATAACCCGATCAACCAGGCCGGTTTTAAGTAAGTTTGAGGCCCGAACTTTCTCTTTATTAATAGGCCTGTCTTGGCCTTTTAATCTCCTAATGGCTTTGTCATTTTCCAAAGCCACCCACAAAAGATCACCCTGCTTTTTGGCCGCTTGCAGAAATCGGCGATGGCCTTCATGTAAAAGATCAAAACAACCGCCGACCAAAACTATGGTTTTTTCTGTGGCTTTTATGTTTTTGACCATTTTTTCTAGTTGTTTAAGATCAATTACTTTTCTCATAGATGCTAGAATAATCCAATACTACAAATTTCAAATACTACCAATATTTTGATATTGGATTATTAGTAGTATTGGTATTTATTGGTAATTATTATATTTCATTCCTTCGTTCCTCGAAGGTAAATGGCCTGCCAGGGTTGATAATTTGAATAAAAGGTCTTTTTTTGCAGAGTTGCCAAACCCCTGGTTACTTGCCAGTCAAAAGCGACCCTAGCCCCCCAGGCCGGGAAATCAACTTGTTTAATTTCTCCTTTGGGGAGGGTTGGATCATCCTGATAAAGATCCGGCGGGGGCGCGACCTGATCGGTGATTTTGGCCTTACTTAAAATAACGGTGCGGCCGTCCGCCGTTCCGTAAAGATCAATAAATAAAGCTTTCTTTTTAGAATCAACGGTTGCCTGAATAAGAATGTAAGCCGGCGTGTCATTTTTGATTTTTAAATCGACCCTTGGAGCGTAAACGGTCGCATCCAGGCCCGGTCCGAAATCACCTTGTTCGTAATAGGCGACGCGGTAGGCGTGAGCCTGACGTTCGACAATCGGTAAACCGGCATTGAGAGCCGCACGGAAAAAAGTGGTTGAGACTTGGCAGACACCACCGCCGTCATCAAGGACCGTCCTTTTTTCTTTAATAATATAAGCTTGTTTATAGCCGGTTTCAGCCGAAATCTCACCCACGGCCTGGTTAAAAGAAAAAATTTCCCCCGGAGGAATCAATTGTCCGTTAATTCTTGAAGCCGCCAGGGAAATATTATAGATACGGTTGGCAATTGAGCCCTGGAAAAAAGATTTACCCTCACTAATCATTTCTTTGATGCCTAAATTATTAGCCTCATTCGTTTTTACCTTGGGTTCAACCGGGAAAATCGTTAAGTCAATCGTTCCCGAGCTTGGGGGAGAAATTAATTTTTTAAAATCCTCGATGGCTTTTTTTCGATCAACCGCCTGGCCTTCTAAAGATGGTCTAAAAGTCACGACTCGGTTGGAGGCAAATTGGAAAAGGGCTTCTTGAGCGGGAATATCGATTTGTTTTGCCAGTTTGTCTATAAATTTTTCTAACTCCTCCTGATTAAGGGAAAAACTGGCCGGCAGATTAATTTCTCCTTTTCGGGCTTGCCACTTTTGGTATAAAGCCGTAGCAAAACTTCCGCTTCGACCGATAAGAAAGGCCTGGTCGGCTAATAATTGACTATTATAACCGACCTGCAACTGAGCTCCGGAAGCCGTCGCAATAAGATTTTTATCTTCACTTAAGAATTTAAAGGTAAAAGTGAAATCGGCAAAGGAAGAATTCTGACTGACAAAATAATTTTTGACTTGGCTTTTCTTTTTATCACCGACGTCAATGTTATTAACCTTAACACCGGGATAAATTTTATCATGATATTTAAGTTCAAACAAAAGAAAAAAGCCCAAAATTAACAAAACCAGGCCTAAACCTGTCCCGATAAGGAAGAACCCTAAGAAACGGAATTGCCTGGCGTTTAATTTTGTTTTACTCTTGACGGCCATTTTTGCTTGGTTTATGATAACATAAGCATGGAAGAAACGACAGATCAAACACCGGTTAGTAGTAATCCGCCAATACCCGATCAATCAGTCAGTGGGACCCCGCCGCTTGTCTCCCCGGAGCAACCATTGCCGGAAGTAAAATCAACACCTTCGTTTGTTCCCGAAACGGTCAAAATTGAAGATTCTTCCCAAGTTTCAATTCCTCAAGGCGGGAACACCGGAAAAAACCCCCTCTTTGCCTTTTTGGCCATAATCGTCCTGGCTTTAACCGTTTTGGCGGTTATTTTTCTTGTCTTGCCAAGACTAAAACTTAAGCCCGTGACTTTAACCTATTGGGGACTTTGGGAGCCGGAAAAAATTATGCAACCGATCATCGCTGATTTTCAAAAAACCCATCCCAAAATAACGATTAATTATGTAAGACAAAGCCCAAAACAATATCGGGAAAGACTAGCCTCGTCTTTAGCCAGAGGTGAAGGACCGGATCTTTTCAGGATTCATAATACCTGGCAGCCGATGTTTAATCGTGATTTGGCTCCGGTGCCCAAAAAAATCCTGCAGACTATAAATTTCAACCAAAATTTCTATCCGGTGGTGACGGAAAATTTTAAAAAGGGCAGCGATTATTTTGCCGTTCCCTTAGAGATTGACGGTTTAGGTCTTTATATCAATGAGGAGCTTTTTCGGACGGCGGGGAAAATTCCGACGGTTGCGACCTGGAATGATTTAAAAAAACTGGCCTGTGAAATGACCACCTGGGATGAGGAACGGATTCAGACAGCCGGAGTAGCTTTAGGCGCGACGAATAACGTGGAACACTGGTCGGACATTTTAGGTTTACTGATCTTACAAAGCGGTGTTGATCCGGCGAAGCCAACCGGCAGCCAGGCCGAAGACGCCTTAACTTTTTTCCATAGTTTTGAAACTATTCAGGCGTGTGACACGCCGCCGGGTAAAATTTGGGACGAGACTTTAGATAATTCGCTTTTGGCTTTTGCCAAGGGTAAAGTGGCGATGATTTTTGCTCCTTCCTGGGAAGCGTTTGAGATTAAAAGTCTTAATTCCAATCTTCAATTTAAAATCTTACCCGTGCCGCAACTTTCAGAAACAAAGGTTAATTGGGCTTCGTATTGGGCTGAGGGGGTTTGGGCAAAATCCCCAAATAAAGACGAGGCTTTTGAATTTTTGAATTATCTGAGTAGCAAAGAAGTGATGACCAAGCTTTACGCGGAAGAGGCAAAAATTCGTCTTTTCGGTGAACCTTACGCCAGAGTTGATTTGGGCAACACCCTGGTTAATGATCCTTATCTTGGTGCCTATATTAGTCAAGCGCCCCTGGCAAAATCTTTTTATTTAAGCTCCAGAACTTATGATAATGGGATTAACGATAAAATCATTAAATATTTTGAAGATGCTTTAAATTCTCTGGACAAAGGCGTTAGTCCTACGGCCGCTTTAGAAACTGTAGATAAAGGAGTGAATCAGGTTTTATCAACTTACGGCTTAGTTTCTTCTCTACCGGCCGGTAAATCTGCCCGCGAGTAAATGATCAAAATTAACGAAGCGATCTTGCGCACCCTAATTTACGCTGATCTTTTTGATTATCCGCTCACCGTGGAGGAAACGTGGCGGTTTCTTTTAATAAAAAAAAGCTCAAAAGAAGAAATTAAAAAAGCCTATCGTGATTTAAAACCAACCAAAGAATATGATGGTTTTTATTTTTTAAAAGGCAGGGAAAAAATTGTCGGACTGCGCAAAAAACGACAGAAATGGAGCCAAAAAAAATTAAAAATTGCCGAAAAGACAGCCAAATCTTTAAAACTTATTCCCTGGGTCAAAATGATTGGCATAACTGGAGGCTTAGCGATTTTGAATTCAGACAAAAACGACGATATTGATCTTTTGATTGTTTCTGCCAAAAAAAGACTCTGGTTGACGCGTTTTTTGGTCACTTTTCTGGTGAGTTTGGTCGGCAAGCGGCGCCAACCGGAAGAGACGCAAGTCAAAGATAAAATTTGTCTGAATATGTTTTTAGACGAAGAACATCTTAGGGTTCCCAAAAAAGAGCAGGATTTGTTTTCCGCTCACGAGATTTGCCAAATAAGACCGCTTTATGATAAAGATAAAACGTCCGCCAGATTTTTTAGGGAAAATCAGTGGGCAAAAAAATATTTGCCCAACGCCTCTTTCACGATACATAACATAGAACACGAAGCATTAAACATCAACCGAAAGAGAAAGTTCAAGATGGCAGATTTTGTCTTCAATCTTGTCGAAACTCTTTTAAAACTGTTTCAACTTTGGTTTATGAGAAAACGCCGGACCACCGAAGTTATTACCGAAGGAATTTTACGTTTTCATCCGCAAGATTCAAGAGATTGGATTTTTAAAGAATACGCCGCGCGTCTTCAAAAAAGGGGACTTGACAAGTTCTGATTTTCTGCTAGAATAGCACTCGTTATTATCGAGTGATAATATTTACAATAAGGAGATAGATTATGTTTAAGCCCAAAATTCAACCCTTGTTTGATTTAGTTTTAATTAAACCTCTTGAAGGAGAAGAAAAGACACCGGGTGGTATCGTTTTACCCGAATCAGCCAAGGAAAAACCCCAAAAAGGCGAAGTCATGGCGACCGGTCCCGGAGCGATGACGGACGATGGTAAATTAATCCCCATGAAAATAAAAATCGGTCAAAAAGTCATGTACAAAAAATGGGGCGGTAACGAGGTTAAAATAAACGGCGAAGAATGGTTATTGGTTGAGCAAAAAGACATCCTGGCAATATTAGAATAAATTTAAGGAGGCAAAATGGCGAAACAATTAAAATTTTCCGAAGAAGCACGACAATCACTTTCCCGCGGTATTAATACCCTTTTTCAAGCCGTCGTCACGACCTTAGGGCCTAAGGGCAGGAATGTCGCTTTGGATAAAAAATGGGGAGCCCCCAGTGTGGTTCATGATGGCGTGACCGTGGCTAAAGAAGTTGACCTTCCCGATCCGTTTGAAAATATGGGAGCGCAACTTATCAAAGAAGCCGCTTCTAAAACCAACGACGATACCGGTGATGGAACGACAACCGCGACGGTTTTAACTCAAGCGATAGTTTCGGAAGGCCTTAAAAATTTAACCGCCGGAGCCAATCCGATGATTTTGAAAAAAGGGATTGAAAAAGGCGTCGAGGCCGTTGTTGCGGAACTGAAAAAAATGGCCAAACCGGTTAAGGGGAAGCAGGATATTACGCAAGTGGCCACGATTTCCGCTGCGGAAACAGCCATTGGTGAAAAAATTGCCGAAGCTTTGGAAAAAGTCGGCAAAGATGGGGTTGTCACCGTTGAAGAAGGCAAAGGTTTAACTTTGGAAATTGCCTATAAAGAAGGAATGGAATTTGACAAAGGTTACGCCTCGGCTTACTTTGTGACGAATCCCGATAAAATGGAAGCGGAAATCGAAGATGCTTATCTTTTGATTACGGACAAAAAAATCAGCGCCATTGCCGATCTTTTGCCGTTCTTGGAAAATTTTGTGAAGGTTTCCAAAAACTTGGTGATTATTGCCGATGAAATTGACGGCGAAGCGTTGGCGACCCTAGTTGTTAACAAACTTCGGGGGACTTTTAATATTTTAGCCGTCAAAGCTCCGGGTTTTGGCGACAGACGCAAAGAAATGCTCGAAGATTTGGCGATTTTAACCGGCGGCACGGTTATTTCCGAAGATACCGGGAGAAAACTGGAAAACGTGGCGATTGAAGATTGCGGACGGGCTGATAAAGTCTGGGCTAACAACGAAAATTGCCGGATTATCGGCGGCAAAGGGACTAAAGCCACAATCAGCGCCAGAATTTCTCAAATTAAAAAACAAATTAGCGAAACAACTTCTGATTTCGATAAGGAAAAATTTGAAGAAAGACTGGCCAAACTTTCCGGCGGAGTGGCGGTTTTAGAAGTCGGGGCAGCGACCGAAGTCGAGCTTAAGGAAAAACAAGAAAGAGTCAAAGACGCCGTGGCGGCAACCAAAGCTGCCATTGAAGAAGGGATTATTCCCGGCGGAGGAGTCGCTTTGATTCGCGCCATGCAAGTTCTGGATAAACTGGAAAAAGAAACCGAAGCCGAGGATGAAAAAATTGGCGTGAGAATTTTAAGAAAAGCTCTTTCTCAGCCGCTTTGGTGGATTGCTCAAAATTCCGGGGCTAAGGCTGACGCTATCTTAGAGAAAGTTAAAGAAGGAGCCCAAGATTTTGGTTTTGACGCTTTGTCCGGGGATTTCGGTTCCATGGTTTCAAAGGGGATTATTGACCCTTTGAAGGTAACCAGATCAGCCCTACAAAATGCGGCGAGTGTGGCGGAGATGATTCTAACGACAGAATGTCTAATAACGGATATTCCGGAAAAGGAAAAAACCCCACAAGTGCCTGGTGGTATGGGCGGAATGGGAGAATACTAAATCAATAATCTAATAAACAAATAATCTAATTCCAAATTCGAAAAAAAGAAGCCCGCCGCAAGGCGGGTTTTAGGGGGAAATTTTACCTTTTATTGGATAATGTAGTATCCACATTATAGTGTATAGTTTCCTTAATTCTTCTTAAGAGGTTCTGCAATTATTAAAAATGAGTGACGACTGGGTTTCGCAAAGACTAGTTGCATTCCTTAATTCTTCTTAAGAGGTTCTGCAATTATCAAGAATGATAAAATTGACGGGGTCATGAAGAGTTGCATTCCTTAATTCTTCTTAAGAGGTTCTGCAATTATTTTCTCTTTCACTTTCTCCTTCTAGTGTCTTGTAGTTGCATTCCTTAATTCTTCTTAAGAGGTTCTGCAATTGATGGATATTCTGGGAAACATTTATGGCAAAGCGTGTTGCATTCCTTAATTCTTCTTAAGAGGTTCTGCAATTCTTTAAGTCTTCGCAACCGTCTTCAGACTAAAAGGTTGCATTCCTTAATTCTTCTTAAGAGGTTCTGCAATAGTCTTTATTTTGAGGCTAAAACCGACCTCTTAAACACGCAAAATTGAGGTGAACCTCTTTTCTGCATAAAACTTGTTAAGGTTCGCGGATTTTTCAAAACCTCCGCAAGAAAAACAAAGGATTGTGGTGTTCGATAAATTTCAGTTCTAAAGAGCTTTAATTTATCTTATTGTCTTTAAGCGGTAACGAGGACCTAAGACAATCCCACTTAAACTGCTGTGCAACACAGCCCTTCCACAACTTCAAAGCATATAGCTTGAAGCTCGTCGTTAATTTAATTTAAACACAATTAAAGTGCTTTGTAAAGCGAGTTGGCTATATTAATCGAAGCATTTAAATCCGCATTCATTTTATGACCGCAATTTGGATTGGTACAACGAAAGAATCCTCGATCTCTGTTTCCCGCTTTGTGGCATATTGAACATTCTTGAGATGTATATTCAGGTTTCACAAACCTTACAGGAATTCCTGCTTGTAGTGCCTTATATTCAATAAGTTTTTGCAATTTTCCATAGGTAAAATTGGATAACTTAAATCTAATCTTCTTTTCAACAACTGCCTTTCCTGTTTTTGGTTTTTTCTCGCCTTGTGTAATCTTTAGGTTCTCCATTGCTATAACTACGGGGACAAACCTACGAGTTTCGTTAACAATTTGTCTGGAAACATTGTGTAAGAGGTAGTCGGAAATTCTCAAGACCTTTTCTCCAAATTTTGTTCTTCTTTTATTGACACTTTTGGTTCCAGTAAATTTTTTTCTAATAAGTTGATATTTTATTTTTTCAGACATGAGCTCCTTGCCAGAGTAGAATTTAATGTCATGAGGTTTTCCGTTTGGTTTATCTATGATTGCCGTTACTGCCAACTGATTTACTCCACGGTCAATCCCCATGATGTGAGTATTACTTTCAATTCTTGGCTCTTTTATTTCTTGTTTAACTGGATAACTTAAATAAAATTTACCATTCTTCTTAAGAAGAAGCGGGTAGACAGGCTTGCTTTTTTGGATTTGTTTTAAAATTTTTAAAAGCCACTCCTTGCCTTTTTTTGATTTAATATTTGATAACGCAATTGGGAAATTTTCTTTTTTCCCGTCTACGCTTAGCTCAATATAATTTCCATTTATGGATTTTACGGCAGTATTTTGAAGATCGACTATTTTGCCATCGAATTTTATTTTTGCTTCCTTCAAGCGCTTGTTAAGCTTCTCTATAGTCTTTTCGAGAGCCTGTATTTCCCTTATTATTCTTACTTCGCTCTTTCCTTTTGAAGGATTGTCTTTGTAAATAATGTGTTTGAATCGGTTTACCTTCTGATTTGGTTGGCGTGGTAAGACATATCGAGCAGATATCGTTTTTTTGTTTTTAAACTCGGCTCTTAATTTTTCCAGAGTTCGTGAAATGAGGCTATTCTTTTTATATCTTTCTTGGAGTTCACTGAATATGAGGTTTTTATTTTTTGAAACCTCTTTCCATTCTTGTAATTTTCTCTTTTTAAAGAAAATTTGGTTCTCTACGAATTTTACTTGCTTCTTATGTGATTTGATTGTATCTGCCCCACGCTTAAACGCTAATGCATATTCTGTCCCAGGTAATTTCGTTGCGTCCTTTATGTCTCCATATGTGCCCCTTTTTCTACCTCTTGTCGCATATAGAATCTTTCTAATGCTGAATTTTTTATTCCAACATTTTTGGCAAATAAGTTCTTTTTTACCTTTCTTCTTTCTATTAAGCAATGAGTTTTGTTTACACTTTTTACAGATTTTGTTTCTATCTCTTCTGTCTTTACCCTCAGGCTTATGATTGTTGCAGGATTGGTAAGATTTACTGCAATAGGAACATTTACCTTTTAATCCTTCTTTTATGAATTCGTAAATCTCTTGTTGGTCCTTTTCGATAGCGGGAATTTTCCTGGCTACAAAGTTTACTGCTTTTGCGAATCGAGAAAAATAGTCTTCCAGAAAGAGTTCTTGTTCTCTTGTTGGCAAAATTTTGAATTTGTATGAGGTTGTAAGTTGCATAATATTATTCAATATTCTTATAACAACTATCAATCATTTTTTTCTTATACGGCGTTGGTCTTGGAAGTTTTTCTTCTTTGATTATACTCTTAATCTCTGAAAAAATCTGTAAAAGCTCTTCTTTTAGATTCTCTGTTATCCAAACTTTGACAAAATCACTAGATTTGAGAAACTTTATAAACCCGTAGGGCACTTTATACCCTAACCTTTCTTTGATAAGCATTGCTTCCATAACCAGCTGAAATTTTTGAGTGCGATAAAGAGCTTGTGGTTTAAAAGAGTACTTGATCTGTATCGGATAAGCCTCTTTTCTCTCTTTATCAATGGCTACACAGTCTATTTTTGTCGCAAAGCCATTTTCTTTTGAGGCCAAATAAACATTATAAATTTTGGGTAAATAGGGAAGTTCTTTAATGATTTTATTTCTTTTTGACTTTTTTTCAAATTCTTCATATTTTTGACGTCCCTCGAGCTCTTTGGTGGTAGTTGCCTGGGGAATTTTCAGAACGTGGACAAAATAGAGAATGCGGGGATCGTAGAGATAGTTCATGAGGTCCGTGGCGTTAAGAAAGGTTTGTCTCATTCAAGAAAAATCACCTCTGGTTTATTGATCACTTTTTCATCAAGAGTTCCCATGACAATTTTTTTAGCATAATCTTCTTTGCCGGCAGGGACGATAAAAATTTTATCCTTAATATTGTCTTTTTTTTGCTTCTTAAGAACGTTTTGAACTTCTAAAGCTAACATTTCCGCTTTGTTTTGGGTGAGAATTCCTAAAAAGATACTTTTTTGAACCCGTTTAAGGCCGTAATCTTTACAAATATTGGCAATTTTGCTTCTAATTTTATTTTTTGAAATGTCGTAGATTACCCAATAAATCATAATTATTTATATATAAATGGCTTAAAATCTCTTTGGTGTTCTAGAAGAAAACCCGCAATTTCTCTGGTTTGAGCCAAAACGATATCTTTGAGCGAAAGTTTTTTGTTCCTATACTCAATTTGAGTATTAAGCCGCCCCAGTACTGCGCTAACGATCTTTTTTCTGCCGCCTTGTGCCAAGGTTCTGTCTCCCCGCATGTCAAAATCATTTTTGTCCATTTCACCACGATTAAACAAAGTCACAATGGCCCTATCGACCACAGCTACCCTAAAAAGCTCCACGACGTCTAAAACCATTGAGGGTTTTCCATATCTGTCGGTATGAAAAAAGCCTAAGTAGGGATCTAGACCAGCCAAAACACAGGCCCGTTCCACTTCCGAATAGAGCATTCCATAACCATAGTTAAGACAAACGTTAAAAGGATCATCTGCCTCTGGATTTCTCTGTTTAAATCCGGTAAGAAGACCAAGTCCTTTGAAATATATAGCAGCCATTGAACCCTCAATACCTAATAATTTTTCTCTAATATCATCAATTTTTCCATCAATCTTTGTAAGATGATTGAGTTTTCTTTTAACCAATGATTGGAGTTGGATGTTTTCTTTATGGTCTTTAGCCAGTGATTTAAGATAATTATCTTGACTTTTAGTCTTCCCTTCGACAAATTTTTGAACGAGATAAGCTCCCTTAGGAGAGAAATAAGCTTCCAGTTGTTTGCGGCGAGTTAGGGTGGTGCCACCCAAGATTGGGCGATAAGTTCGGGCAAAAGGATTTCCTCGCCAATCAAGATAAACGATATCAATATTCTTTTCTACGGCTAGACGAATTGCCTCTGAGGAAATAGCCGCCGAGGTTAAGAATAGAAGTTGAGAGATCTTGTCGGCAGAATATTCTTCTTTTAGGTCTTTATTCTGAATAATAAATCTATTACCAGATTTTTTAATATAGGAACCTATTTTGTCAATAGCTAAGACCGAATTAAACATATTGATTTTAACGTTATTTTTCCGGGAGAACTTCTAAGGGATTTAAGGGTAAACCGTTTTCATAGATTTCCAAATGCAGATGGTTGCCTGTAGCCCAGCCAGTATGACCAACAAGACCGATTGTCGTTTCTTTATCGACCAGATCACCGACTTTACTTTCTTGCTTAGAAAGATGAGCATAAAGAGACCTTTGTCCGTTTTGGTGGTCGATTAAAAGATAATTACCATAGCCCCAGGCTGATTGGCCAACCTCCATAACTTTGCCTTTGGCAATCGGATAAATCGGTGTTCCCTCCGGAGCCGTTAAATCAAGACCCCAATGACGCCAAGAAAAACCTTGTGAAATATCAAAAATGGTAAGCGGATATCTAAAGGTGACTTCGGTTGTTGTTTCTACCGGCATTTCTTCTTGAGTGGCAAGAGAATTTATTTGGATTGTTTCCACAAAAGCCAAAGCCTGCGGGGTCAAGACGCTGAGGGAAAAAACGACCATCATTAAAGAAAGGCCTAGTATTTGCTGGACATGAGATCTTTCAAAGATCTTTCTTAACCAGCGCGAGAAAAAGTGCCTTCCCTGATAAGAACGAAAAACCGTTTTAATTTTTTTGGGCATAAGTTTTGCTTTTTGGGAGCAAAAAAATTCTTCCAAACAACTTGGAAGAACAGAAAACATTGTATCAAAAAAAGGAGAGAAAGTCAAATTACTGTGCTGGACCCATAGATAGAGAACGGTTGTTCTCCTTTCTTTGCCTCTGCAATATAACATATTCTTGAGGGGTTAGGTAACCTAGACTTTGATGGAATCTTTTGGTGTTGTACTTGTTGGAAAATA
>JAMCYU010000008.1 GCA_023473585.1 Patescibacteria group bacterium
AGGTTCCTGCATTCGCCAAACCATTCCATTGTGAACAATCAACAGCACAAGCAGGCGGAGCCGTTGGCACCGGCGTCGGTCCGGGCGTGGCTGTGCAACAAGAAGGTCCGACGCAGTTGACCACCGGACTTGACCCCGCGGGACATTCACCGGAAAACTCACCGCCGGTGCAAGCCACAACCGAACCACCCTGACAACAGGTTTTATAATCGCCGCCAACCTTACAACCGCTCGCGTCGCATAAACCCGCCTCTAAATAGGGCGTATCCAGACAACTGTCAACCGCTCCACACTTGGAGTAAGAATACTGATATTGGTAATCACATTGTCCAGCTTTAGTTTCGTTTGCTTTGACCTGGCAACTGGCCGCGTAACACCAACCCCATTGGGCCAATGTTCCACAGGCGCTGCTGCAACCTCCGCCGCTTTGTGTACAGCAAACGTTTTGAGGACTGCCCAAAGATGATTGACACTCGCTAACCGGAACATTGGTCCAATTCGTATAGGGACAACTGGGATAACAGCAGTTTAATAAATGACTCTTACAGTAATTAACATCGGTTGAACAAAGACCCGGACCCTCGGGACAACAATCAACAATCGCCTTAACTTCCGGTGGCTGATATAAAAAAAGAGAAAAAAGAAAGAAAAAAAAGAAAAGAAATTTAATTTTCATCTGAGCATTTCTTTCGTCAATTTAACCGGCTTACCGTTTTGGATTAAGGTCACGCCCAAGTTGGCTCCGCCCAGACAGTTGATCCCGCCGCTTAACTCGTCTATTTCGGCGATTTTTTCCGCCTCAAGGACGCTGTCGCCTTCTTTAACTAAAAGTTTGCTCCTGGCCGAGAAAAGATAGCTGGCGTTAAGATTTTTTGCTTGGTTTCTGATAATGATATTCTCAAATTCGGGTGTCTCTCCGGAAAGCTTGCTACCAGCATAAGTAATTTTGCCGGAAATAAGAGCGTAAACAGGGGTCCTTGGGGCGAGGAAAAAAACCAACCGATCGGAGTCGCTGGCCGTCGCCGGCAAGGTTCCTAATAATTCTTTTTTGACCGGTAAGGCAAAAGTTTCCTTAAGCTCGACGGCTTGCAAAGCCGGGGGCGTTGGCGAAGATTGGGCTTTTTGCCAGAGTTTGGCTGATTTGGGGAAGAAAAAATTGAAGCTGATGACAATAACGGTTACAATTAAAACAATCAGGCTAAATGATAAAATTAATCCGCGTTTATTCACCGGCAGTAATACCTCTAAATTTTAGACTACTATAATGTTAGAAGACTGTCAATCCCTCGTTGATTAAAAATTAAGAGAGGCGAAGAAAAAAGTTACTTTATGTAAACGAGGCGACCCTCATTAGTTCTTAAAAAATTCGCAAAAGAAATGTCTGTGGCTTTTTCTCTTAACGAAGACGCCATTATTGTTTGACAATCACTGTCTCCAAAAGCAGATGGAAAAGTTGTTTCACTAATATTGACAAGAGGCGTTTCAAGATTAACCACACCACCATAAGAAGGACCAAGATACTGATCTTTAGTGGGATAATAGATATTTACGCTAATTAATTTGTCAGGGCTGGATAGCTTAATATAATAAGCATCGATCCTTCCTTTACCATTTCCCGACGCAACTTTAGATACCATTCCCCCAAAAGAAGCAAAGATAACCGTATTTGTTTTAAGATTACGAAACGCGAGATATTTTTTTAGACTCGCTCTTTCTAAAACCTGTCCCTCATTCGGCAAAAAGGGAATGGGCAATTTTATTTCTCCCTCTCCCGCCGCCTTAAGAATTGCGCTTTCTGCTTCTTTAGCCGCCCAACCCGTAAATAAAGCTTGGTGTTTTTTAAAATCAATTTCTTTTATTCCTTCTATCAGTTCTACCCTTCCTTTCCCTTCGTTTCCTTTTTCATTCCAATAGGCAATTTTTTTACCGTCAGTATCAAGATAGGTCCAGACTTTCTTTTCCGGGTCGTATTTTTGGGTAAAACCTTCAAGTTTTAAACCTTTAAATTCCGGTATGGGAATAATTTCTTTGGCTTCTCCGGTTTTGGGGTCAACGGTGGCGATCAGTTTTTTGTCTTTGGTCCAATAGCCCATTTGTTCCATGCCAAACCAGCCGGCACCTTTGGTCGCGATGGTGCTGTCGCCCAAATAACCTACATTCCCCTTTGAATCTTTAAAAGTCTCCTGTTTGGCCCAAATAATCCCCGTCACTTCATTTTTCTCATCAAGAGCAAAATAGCCCCAGTTTCCGGCCAGAACCGAATCTTCCAGCCTTTCGCCGCTTAAAGTTCTTATTGAAATCAGCAAATTGCCGTTCGTGTCTCTTTCCGAAACGATAACGCCCGAGAAAGGACGGTTATTTAAAACGTCAATTAAAGGATTTTTAAGATAATAGTCGGCGGCTTTTTGCGCCAGACTCTCTCTTTGGATATCGGGCGTCGGGGTTGGCCGGGGTTCAGGCCCGCCCACCACCGGCGGCAAATTAATAACCACGGCTGTTGGCGTCGGCGGAATCCTTGTCGGGGTCGCATCCGGTTTTAAAGTCGCTGTCGGCGAAGGTAAAGGAGTGGGGGTATCGGGTGTCGGTGTTGATTCCGGTTGGCCTCGATTACAACCTAAACCCGCAAGAGCGGCGAATAACAAACTTCCGCCTAGAAGTTCTCTTCTCCCGAGTTTTTTGTCCGAGTTATTTAAAGCCGAAACCAAAACACCACCGGCAATAATCGCTTCGACTAATGGCTTGGGTAATTTGACTTCATCACGTTCATCAGGAAAGCTGACAAGAACATAGGTCCGGTCAGGACTTATCTTTTCCGCCAAAGGATTACTTTCTCTTTCGAAACTTAGACCCGCTTTTTCAGGTGTCTCCATGATTTCGCTCTCTTTATCCTATAACATTTACGGCTTGCTTGTCAAATCCTGGGTTTTTGATCCGGCGGATATGCTGTATTGCTATTTAAGTAGGCTAACTCAGTTGCTTTTGCTAGATCATCAAGATTATGGCTTCGCGACGTAAACACAGGAAGCATTTCAGCGCTCAGGCCAATGGGAGGCATACGCACCATTCCTATGCAATAAAATTTATCATCCAGGAAATATATAATGACGCTTTTTTTGGCAAAACTCATATGATTACGGTACCTCAACTATAACCAGTGTAACATCTTTTGTTTGCGCGTAATCCTGCATCTCTAAAAGTTCTTTACTTGTTGCTTCAGTGGCTTTTCCAGCTGAAATTCCTATTTCTATGTATCATCAAGATCATATCTTCTTATCTGTGTGATATACTTTACTCAAAATTTCTTCTGCTATATTCTGAGCAGAAAGCGGTGGAAGTAATATTTTTCTCGCGCCATCTATTCCTCTCCACGCCTTTCCTTCTCCCAAATCTGGCTCATTAGGATCATAGGACTCCTGAGGCGATATTTCCACACTTCCGTCTTCGTACCAATCAACCTCCCATAACTTTGCGGCCTTAGCCCAAACTTTTCCGTAATCTCCATCCCATGGCGTCACATCTGTTCTTATTTGGTGTTGAAAATAACGCTCCTTACTTACATCACTTCCTAACCGCGCAGATTCTATGGCCTGTGCTAATTTTTTACCATCTGAAAACTGTACCATATATACAGGTTCTACCTGACGACAAAAACCAAAAGGCTGGATGCGAACCGACCCCACAACATAAAACTGATCGTCTAGGTAGTAGACAGAAACCTCGTGAATATTATCACCCCTTGCTTCAATCATAATTATGGCACCTCACAAATAACCAACGTTACATCTTTACTTTGAGCATAGTTTTGCAATTCCTCCAACTTTTCAATCTGTTCTGGGCTAGCTTTCCCTGCAGGAATACCAATCTCTACATATCTATCTTGAAAATTTTCTTCTTTACAGCTGTTTTAATATCTCCCTGGCAATATCTTTTGTAGAAACGGGTGGAGAGAATGTTTTTTCTGAAATTGTTTTCCATTGCATATCTCCCCTATACATTTTATCGGGGTTTTCAGTATCCATATCAACGCTTCCATCTTCCTTCCACCATAAAGACCATAACTTTAAGGCGTGGTTCCACACCCTGTTTTTTTCTCCATCCCATGGTTTTATTTCTAGATTTGCATGGTCCGGGTCAAAATGAGATTTACTTACTATGTGAGCTGAATCGATTGCTTGAGAGAGTTTTTCAATACTGAAATCTTGTAATTTTATCACAGGGTTAACATGTGCCCAGACAAAAATAGGTGGAAGCTCTACCGAACCAACCACATAAAGAATTCTATTAAATAAGTAAATGGATACATGATGATACGTTTTTTTAATTTCAACCATAGATTATGGCACCTCAACTATAACCAGTGTAACATCTTTTGTTTGCGCGTAATCCTGTAGTTCATAAAGCTTTTCAATCTGTTCTGGGCTAGCTTTCCCTGCAGGAATACCAACTTCTAAATATCTATCTTGAAAATTTTCTTCTTCACAGCTGTTTTAATATCTCCCTAGCAATATCTTTTGTAGAAACGGGTGGAGATAAATGTTTCTTGGCACCCTTTATACTCCTCCAAGCCTTACCTTCTCCCAAATCTGGTTCATTAGGATCGTAGGGTTCATCAAGCGACATGTCCACACTTCCGTCTTCATTCCACCATATTGACCACGATTTTGAAGAATTATTCCAAACTCTTTCATGTTCTCCGTCCCACGGTTTTATTTCTGGGTTTGCATGATCAGGATGAAAGCGTGACTTACTTATCAGTCGAGCCACCCCTATAGCATCCGCAAGTTTATCTCTATTGTGGTTTTTTACTGTAATAATAGGATTTACTTGCCTCCACACAAAAATAGGTGGCATTTCGACCGCCCCCACAACGTAAAACATGTCACTGAAATAATAGACAAGGACAAGGTGGGCTGTTTTTTTTATTGGCTCAGTCATATTTATTATTTTATTATGGCACCTCCACGATGACAAGTGTTACATCTCGACTTTGTGCATAATCTTGTAATTCATGAAGCTTGGCAGTCTGTTCTGGGTTGGTTCTTCCTGCAGGAATACCTAGCTCTAAATACCTGTCCTGAAAATTACGCCCTCTTTCAAAAACCATATCTTTCCATCGTCCATAAGTAAATCCACTAAGTTCATCAATATATTTTCTCACTGTCGAATCAACTTCTCTTATATCTTGATATGATTTTAGTGCTAAGTCAAGCGTCTTCATGCTTGTTGCTGTCATTGCATCAATAACGATATCATCAACTACGGGACAGTTACTACCCAAATTAGCCCTACGCAACTGTTCGTAATCATGTCCACGTGCATCTATTCCTTTTTCGCTCCACAAAGTATCTCTATGTAGTTTAGTTTGCAATTCGTCATGACTCATACTAAACCAATGTGGTCGTTCTTTTGTTTGCTCTTTCTCTGGTCGATTTCCACGCCCACCGTCGCCTGCAGATTTTGATGCAACATCTCATCTTCTAAATAAAAACCAAACGCTTTATCACATCTTGGGGTATGAATATAATGCAGGGACAACTTGAATATCTCCTCTTTCAACACTCTCTTTTAAGGTATTTTGCAGAGCTTTGAAATGAGAATATTGAATAATTGTCTTTAAAGCACTTAAATAAATATTGCCTGTATTTGGAACGACTAGATCGACATTTCTATCAATATTCGCAAAAGCTATGCCTTTTCCATTAATCGTTATGGCCGGACTTTTAATGTCGGGGTTACTGTTTCCCATAAAAACAAGCAGGCTTTTGTTTTTAGCTACAAATTCCCTAAAATATCTTGTGGTGTATCCCATGAATGATTCGTAACCTGCTAAATCCCTTGTTAATTCTGATCTTTTTTGAGCTTCTGCCGAAACTACACTAGTAATATCAATATTCGCATCGGGTCGTTTTTCGGTAATGGTTATCCCTCGATTTAACGCTGATAAATCTAATCTTGCAATTAGATCATCATAAAAGGATTTTCTTGCTTTACCAATCTGCCTGCGTAAAGTAGGATTATCTCTTAATTCTTGGCTTCGTTTATATTGTTTATCATAAGGAATGGTTAAATTATCCCTAATTATTAAGTAGGCTAAGGCATGTAGAATAAAAAACTCACTAAAAGGTGCCCACCAAAGATCTCATTGACTCTATAAAATTAGAGACTTTAATGTCATCTGGAGCTAAAAAATCCCCATATGGAATTTTATCCCAAGATATTAAGAGATTATTGTCTCTATAGACTAACCTTCTTTCTTCTCTACCCTTTTCCCTATAGTTTTGCGCAGGCAAAAGATCTGTTATCGCTCTGTTTGGCTGTGTTTCAGTAATACTCATATATAAACCAAAAATAACTTTAGGGGCTATTATAGCCTATTACATCATTCATATCAAATATTATAGGCTCTAGTTGCAAAAGCTCTCCAGCATTCAAATTAATCATGAATTCGAATCCCACTGGGGCTCTACATTATGAGTTTAACGTTGGGAGGAGATCACGCTGGCTTCTGCTTTTTTATCTGGTCTTTGCGCCAGGCGGCAATTGGGAAATGAAAATATCTGTACTTGGGAGACAATCTTTAAAATTAATTTTTTCTGGCTTAAACCATTTAAAATCTCGATTCTCTTGATTAGCAATTTTGGGTTGTCCTCTAATAATTTGAGTCAAATAACACAAAAGGATACCGTGATAAATCATTTTATCGGTCCTAAAAACATAAGAGGTAAGAAAAGGCGTTTTCGTCAAGATCCTAACTTCCACGCCCAATTCCTCTTTAAGCTCTGTTACCAGCCTTTCTTCGGGATTATCACCGAATTCTAAATGTCCCCCAGGAATGCCCCATTTTCCATCCCAAATCGGAAATTCTTGTTCATTTCTCTGGGTGAGCAGGACTTCGTTATTTTTATTTAGCGACCAAAAGTACGCCATATTCAAAAAAACCCGTTTCAAAACGGGGAAAGACTAGTTTAAAATGACGACTAAAAATCCTTTTTTGTTAAGTTTGTTTTAATTTTTTCTCTATAAAATAAAAAAGCTCTTCCGCATCAAAAAGGGCCTGTTCTGTTTCCTCTTTTGAATAATCAATAATGGCATCAGCCGGATACTTCGTTTCAATGAAATATTCGTTAAGTATTTTACATTGTTTTTCGAATTGCAAAAAATCCCGATCTTTATCCACGCACATTGTCAAAAGCAAAGGAAGAATATGAATTTTAGGAAGAAATTCCAACCCTTTGGCTAAAAGATAGGCTTTAAGAGCCTTCTCGGTTGCTTGATGGCAAAAATAACATGTCGTATCCGTATAACCGCCATGACGATTATTCAAAAATCCCGTATCAAGATCACGCCTGGCTTTTAATAGCCAATCTTCATAATATTTAGATTCGCGAAACTTTTTCTTCACAGAAAAGCTTTGCTTAACCATACAGAACTTTACCTTTTTGGAGAATTTCGCTTATAAAAACATTGCCCCTGTTGATTTCGTACTCTACCTCCGAGGGAGTATAAATCAAAAAATCTACGGGGATATTTTGGGCAGGAAGACATGACCAAGCTTCTGTAGCTCTTTTTCCCAATCTGCTCACTAAAGTTTTTTTGATCAAGAAAAGATCTATGTCATTACTTTGGGTTTTAGAATCAATCATACTACCGAAGAGAATGATCTTTTCCGGCTTGTAGCCCTTTTTAAGAGCAGCTACTATTTGAGGAAGTTTTTTAAGATAATCTTCCTTTCTACTCGCGGAGAAACTTTGCTTCTTTAGCATACTTAATTATCTTAACATATCCGTCAACTTATTTTCGTCAAGTTTCTGCTTTTTTTCTGGTCTTTGTGCCAAGCGGTGATTGAAATTGATATCTTGACTTTAATTCTTTAAACATCTTAAATAAAGATGTGCAAACTACTAAAAAACCCAATATCGAATTAAAAAGACTAGAAAAACTGCTAAACAAGCTTCTTGAGCAAACTGAAATTACGAAGATTGAGGCAAGAAAACTTAACGAAAAAATTGAGGGAACGCGAAACTGGACATGGTTTGAGCTTGAAAAATTTTCAGATAAAATCCTCGACGAGATGGCTTTACTTAGAAACGATGTGGCCAACATAAAAGACGAAATTATAACTGAACTTAAAACGTCAAGAGAGGAATTTGTCGCCCATCAAGGCGCTCACTTCCGCAAACAAGAAACACTTGACGATCACGAAAAAAGAATTGCCAAACTGGAAAATTCTTCTCTTCCTTCTGTTAACCCCACCTAGATTTAAATTGATTTTTATGGATATAAATGTCCCAGTCTTCGCTTTTTGGCCTCTAAATCTTTGGCGGTCATTTTGCTATTTACTTTGATGGGTAACGGTTCGACGTCAACGACAAACCCCGCCTCCCGCAATGCCGCAAGTTTATCGGGATTATGCGTCATCATTCGCAATGGGGCGGTAACATGCAAATTCCTGTAAATATCAACCCCGGCCTGGTAACAACGGTTTTCTCCCTTCATGCCCTGATTCTCAAAAGCCGTTACCGTATCCACGCCTTTTTCCACCATTTCCTTAAGCTGTAAAACCTTGCCCGCCAAACCATTTCCCCTGCCCTCTTGATGCAGCCAAACGATTAACCCTCTGTTGGCATCGGCTATCTTTTTCATCGCTGCTTCTATTTGTTCATGGCAATCGCAGTTGGTAGCGTGAAAAGTTTCTGCCGTCACACAAGACGAATGCAGACGGGTTAATAATGGTTCTTTTGTGGTTATGTCACCTTTGTATAAAACAACGTGTTCTTCATTATCATCTTTTTGCCGATAACTGACTATATGCCATATTCCTGTTTTTGTAGGCAATAATCCCTCGGCAGTTCTTTCAACGATTGATTGGTACTTATTAGGTTCCATAGCTACTCTCCTTTCAATTGGCCTATATTGCTGGCCGATGATCCACCTGTCTAACATATTATCCTTTAAAAATTAATTTTTTGCTAATTTTAGTTCTATCTACATGGAAAGCTGTTCTTTTCTCTCCATGAGTGGTACAAATAAATATTGTTCCAAAAACAACCCCGCACCTTGAGCAGAATAAAGTTTTGTCGTCTTGTCTTGCCAACCCTCATTCCAGCACCTTATCGGGATAAATTTTCCTAAACATCCTGTGGGATAGACCGTCTTTTTGGTAAATTAATAATTTTCCTTTACAGATTATACACTTAACTAAATTGACAGTTGAGATATTACCTCTTGTCTCCCGATATTTGTCTCCTATAAGTTTCATAATTATGAGATTAAGTCCTGCATTTTCCTTTCAGGTTTTACTTTTAATTTCATCTCGTCTCCAGGCGGCAAAGGTACAGGTCGGATAATTACGGCAACCGAAAAAGCTTCTGCCTTTTTTCGTTTTTTTGATGACGATGTTTCCCCCGCACTCGGGGCATTTAAGATCGGTTTTGTTGACAAAATTTTTCGTGAACTTGCACTCCGGAAATTTAGAACAGGCCAAAAACTTGCCAAATTTGCCCAGCCTTATAACCAAAGGCGCCCCGCACTTCTCGCACTTCTCGTCGGTTTCCTCAACCGGAACGGCCACCCTTTTGGCTTTCTCCAAAACCTCGTCCAGTTTTTTTTCAAAAGGAGTATAAAACTCGGAAAGCATCGGCTGCCATTCAACTTCACCGTTGGCAATGGCATCCAAATTATCTTCCATTTTCGCGGTAAAATCGTAATCAACAATTTCCGCAAAGTTCGCGACCAAAAAATCATTGACGGTTGTCCCTAAAACCGTCGGCGCAAATTTTTTGCCCCGCCCGCCTCCTGATGGGTCGGTTTTTTCCACATACTGGCGCTCCTGAATGGTCGAAATAATCGGCGCGTAAGTTGACGGCCGGCCAATCCCCTTTTCCTCCAAAGTTTTAATCAGGGTCGCTTCGGTGTATCTGGCCGGCGGTTCGGTAAAATGCTGGTTGGGCAAAAGTTGAAGGAGCGTTAAAAGCTCACCGATGGTTAAGGCCGGGATTTCATTTCCCGTCCCCTCCTCCTCATCATTATTATTCCCATAAATTTTCTTCCAGCCGTCAAATTTTAAATTACTCCCTGTGGCGCGCAAAAGATAGTTGCCCGCGCTAATTTCCACTTTAGTTTCCTCAAAAACCGCTTCTTTCATTTGACAGGCAACAAACCTTTTCCAAATTAATTCGTAAAGCTTTTCTTCATCCCGACTGATTCCTGATTCCTGATTCCTGATCTCTACTTTCGTCGGTCTGATCGCTTCGTGAGCTTCCTGGGCAACCTTGCTTTTCGTTTTATAAAAACGCGACGCCTCGGGCAAATAATTTGGGCCGTATTCGTGAACGATGAAATCGCGACAAGCCGAAACCGCCAATTGAGCCAAATTTAAAGAATCGGTCCGGTGATAGGTAATTAGGCCCTGCTCGTATAAACTCTGGGCGACCTGCATCGTCCTTTTGCTTGTCCAGCCGAAAAGAACGGCCGCCGCCTGCTGCATCGTCGAGGTCGTAAACGGCGGATAAGGATGCCTTAAAGCATCATTAATTTTGATTTCTTTAACCTGATAGGTTAATTTTTGTAAGTCGGCGACAATTTGCTCGGCCTGCTCTTTATTTTTAATTTCCAATTTTTTCTCGTCTTGACTGACTAAATTAGCCAAGAAAGAGTTTTTAGTAATGGCGCGGGGAGGCACAAAATTTTTGAGGGTTTCATTACGAGCGGCAATAGACTGTTTAACAGTTAGTGCCACATCCGCGAGAGATTTGGAACCCGAAAAAATTTTTGTGCCGACATCAGCGCCAACTTTATCGGATATTAATTCCGCCTGAATCGTCCAATATTCTTCCGCTTTAAAAGCCTGAATTTCCCGTTCCCTTTCCACAATCAAACGAACCGCGACCGATTGCACTCTTCCGGCCGACAAGCCCCGCCTTATCTTTCTCCACAACAAGGGCGACAGTTTATAACCGACCAGCCTGTCTAAAATTCTTCGGGCTTGCTGGGCATCAACCAAATGAAGATCAATTTCCCGGGGATTTTTTAAAGCTTCTTTAATCGCTGACTCTGTGATTTCGTGAAAAACAATACGTTGGTATTTATTGGGAGTCTTGGTATTTATTGGGAGTATTTTGGAAACGTGCCAGGCAATCGCCTCTCCTTCCCGATCAGGGTCGGTCGCCAAAATAACCTGGCCGGCTTTTGGGGCATCTTTGACCAGTTTATCAATCGTTTCTTTTTTCTTGGGAATTAAAGCGTAATCTGGCAAAAAATCATAAGATTGGCCTTCTTTTTTCTTTTTAATTTCGATGCTCAATTTTTGAGAAGGCAGATCGCGAAGATGACCCATGGTCGCTTCGATTTGATAATCGCTGCCCAAGAAGCGACTTAAGGTCTTGGCTTTTGTCGGTGATTCAACAATAATTAAATTCATTTTATAGTCATTAGATTATTTGTTTATTGTGTACACCATTCCGCCCAGATTTTTGACCTTGCCTTTAATTTCCATTAAGGTCAAAAGGCTGGCAATCCTTCCTGCTTCCATACCAGATATTCTAACAAGACTGTCAATATGCAGACGTTCGTTTTCCAAAATCTGCAGAATTTTTTCTTCCTCGGGATTTTCCGGGATAATTTTTTTTGCCTTTTGACTTTTAATTTTTGATTTGATGTCAAGTTCTTCCAGTATATCAGAAACATGATAAACCAATTTCGCCCCTTCTTTAATCAGAATCGAGGAGGCTGCCGAAAGATAACTGGTAATCGGCCCGGGCACGGCAAAAACCTCACGACCCTGGTTCGCCGCATCCCGGGCGGTAATTAAGGCTCCGGAGTCCTCGGCGCCTTCAGTAACGACCACGCCTAAGGAAAGACCGGCGATAATCCGGTTGCGGGCAGGAAAAATACCTTTGGCCACGTATTGTCCGGGCGCCACTTCGGAAACAACCGCACCATGCAAAATTATTTGTTCATAAAGGGCTTTATTCTCCGGTGGATAGACCAAATCGACTCCGCAGCCTAAGACGGCAATCGTCCGGCCGGCGGCCTCAAGAGCGATTTTATGAGCTAAAGAATCAACCCCTCTGGCCAAGCCGGAAACGATGGTCAGGCCCGAGGCGACGAGATCGCGGGTCAAAATTTCGGTCACTTCCCGGCCGTAAGCAGAGATTTTTCTGGTGCCGACAATGGCCACGGCCAGCTCGTCTTCGATTTTGATTTGCCCCTTTATATATAGTACCGGCGGACAATCGCTAATCTGCCGCAATGAATCCGGGTAATTTTTGTCTTTTAGGGTTAAAATCGTGATGCCTTTTTTCTTCACTTCTTCGTAAAAACCTTGGGGGTTAAATTTTTGCCGGAAGATTAAAAATTGAGAAACGAGGTTGGCCCCAAGGCCGGTTTTTAAAAGTGTCTCTTCGTTAGCTTCATAGGCTTTTTGCGCTTTGCCGAAATATTTTAAAAGAAGTTTGAATCTTTGCGGGCCGATGCCGGAGAAAAAATTAAACGCCAACCAAAAAGGCAGGTCTTTTTGCATTAATAACAATTTAACAGGTTATTTTAAATTTGACAAGGCAAATAATGTGCCTTATAATCGGCCAATCCTAATTTCTGTCCGGAAAGGAGAAATAAAAGATGCCAAGTCCTATCGAAGCAAAATCAGTCGTCTTGGTTCTTTTTGGAGTTGACCCCAGAACAGGCAACCGTACGGTTAGTCCGAAAACACGCCAGTGTCCTCAAGGCTGTTTGGGAAATAGAGCGTTTGACCCTGATAAACAATGCTATTCGGGCATGACGAAACGTGGTTTTAATTGCGACGGTAAAGAAATTGTGCCTAATCCTTCTAAAAATATATAAAGTTTTATAAACTGTCCGGAAAGGAAAAATAAATGTCACCACATTTTGAAACGGTTAAGGGCGATAATATCATGCTTTTCCATAATCCAATCTCGCAGGATAAAGAAGGAGCGAGAAGAAGACACGCCGACGCTCAAAACTATGCCAATGAACACCAGGTCGAAGTTGTGGAAGTTGCCGACGGTCGGGGCCAACCTTGTGCTGCGTGCAAGGATATAAGCAATCGTTATCAACCGCAAACTCAAAAATAAAAGATTTTAAGAGAAAGGAAATTTATGCCACCAGCTCTTGAATGTCGTCTTTGTCACTATAGAATTAAAACAACTAAAGAACCGGCAACAGTAAAACAAATGGTAAATCTGCTTACGGCAACCAAAGTCCATGAAGCCGCGGCTGGACATGTAAATAATCAAGAAGAAGAACCCATAAGCCACTGGAATTATTATCCAGAAACACCCAAAACGCCCGCTTTCAATTCCAAAGACGTCGTTGTTATCAACGGTTAAACCATTCTTCCGGCACACTGCAACTTTACTAGCTTTTTATAGAAAAAATTCTACGTCTTGATTATAAAGATTTGAAGGTTTTTTATTTGGGTGACGTTTTAAATATTGAGCAATTAAGTTGAACCCAACTGTATATCCTGCCCACCGAGGAATTTTCTCTTTTTTTGATCCAAAAAACCAAGCCTCATGATTGTAAGACAAATCATTATACTGCCCTTTGGCACGTTTGCTTAGATCTCTTAATTGTTTTTTATCAAGTGCTACATCCCATTTTTCTGGTCTTTTTTTATTTACTTCGATATCAAAATGGTCCGCTAGCCCTTCGTTTATAAGAGCTCCAAATAGTGTCTGTTTTTTTCTATATCTATATTTTCTAATGCAATGGTACAATTCATGAGCGATTATCCTCGGAAGATTTTCTTTTAGACTTTCTTCAAGTTTATTGAATTCAGGATTTATAGAAATCATTATAAGATTTACTGTTGCGGAATATCCGCCTACCCCCAAATGTTGAATTATTCCCTTTGTACCACCGTCATAAAAAATAATATCGACATTATCTATCGGGATAAGTTTAACAATAGAATCTATGGAAGACTTTGAAACCTTTTTTATTGCATGTTCAAAAGGTTTTAATCTGCCACTCGCATGAAGTATTTGAGGTTTGATGTTCATAATTATATTATTAAAAATAGACTTCAGACTTTTTACCTTGTGACGTTTGAGTTTCTAAAAACTTGACAGGCTTCTGTCAGATATTTAAAAGGAATTAAACTTCTATTGATAACGAATAATTTTCCCTAATACAATTTCACTTTCATATCCATAATTAGTTTTAACAGATTTTACTTTTTCGCCTTCTACTATATATCCAAGATTTAGAAAAAACCTCAAGGTTTTAGTCGATGTTTTGCGAATTGATACTTCTATTTTTTCTATTTGTATTTGAGGAGCCATTTTTTCTATCTGAAAAATTAATTTATTTCCAACGTGATTATTTTGATATTCAGGTAATACTCCTATTAATAACAAACCAATGTGTTTTTGAAACTTTAAAGATCTTCTTGTTAGGGTCACCCAACCGATAATTTTTTGATTAATCAGTGCGAAAATCGTAATATTATGTTTCATATTTTCTTCAAGATAGCCCTCTAGATTTTCTTCGTTAAATGGATACATATCGGTTAAATAGTTTAACCCATCGTTCATTAAATTATTGAACAATTCAATTGCAGATGGTTCATCTCCGTGTTGGGCTATTCTAAAAAACAGATTATCCATATTTTTACTTTTTGCATTCATTATTAAGAATTGAAAATAACAAAGAGTCTCTATACGTCTGATTTCTGGGCATCCATATATTGCCCCTTATGTATCCTTCATATTTCATGCCGGTTTTTTGCATCGTCCTTTTTGACGAAATATTACCTGGATCACATGTTGCCCAAATTCTGTGTAATCCCAGGTCTTCAAATCCAAAATTCAACATCGCCGATTGAACCTCTGTGCCTAGTCCATTGCCCCACTCTTCTTTTTTTAGGAAAATTCCCCACTCCGCAGATCGATTCGCCATATTCACTTGAAGGCTTGTATATCCTATTAATTCTTTTGACGTTTTTAACATCACTGCTAATCCGTAATTGGTTCTGGGGGTTCTCTTTTGATTTCCAATAACCCTTAATATAAAAGACTTTGCTTGACCTATCGTAATATATGGTCTCCAAGATACATATTTTGTTACGTCTGGATCAGAAAATATCTTATACAATGCTTCGGCATCGTCTAGAGCAAATTCACGAATAAATAATCGTGGGGTTATTAATACCAGCTCTTTTCTTGTTGGGAATTCGTTTTCAATATTTGTCACTATATTTATTACCACACTACGATATTCTCTCCCCCATACTAACATGTTTAAGAGGGAATATATTTGTTCGAATCAATTTTATTTACCTTGCTCTTCTCACTTTTCCGCTGGTTACGGCTATTTTTTTAGCTCTATTTTTCATGTATCCATCGTCACAAGAACATCCTGAGCTGTCTGAATTGCATTCACAATCTCTGGCCCCCCAAATTCTTTTGTGTAGCTTACTAATGGCCGAGCATTTTTCATTTCTATATTAATCATTTAATATATCACCTCCTTTCAAAAATTTGCCTTTTACCAATTGCTAAGACCATTATGGTGGATTCTTCTATTCCGTCAATATCAAGTAAATTATTGATTTTATCATCCAAAAAACCACCTATTGCACAACAGCCTAATTTTAATGACGTAGAAACAAGGTAGGCGTTTTGAGACATGTGCCCAGCATCAATCATGACAAATCGATATCCTCTAAGGCTATATTTCATCTCTGACCGCCAAAAAACACTTGTAAATAGTAAAAGCAAGGCTGCGTGTTTTATCCATGGCTGATCAAAGCAGCTAAATATATTAGATTCAAAATTCTTCCCCGTCCAAAGATATTCTAAAGAATGGCTAATTACATTATAGTGATATATACCTTTATTCAGATTGTTGATATTTAGTATTACTGGATAAACTTCAATCGGATATCGCGCTCCCGCAGAGGGATAGAATCTATTATTTTTCTCCTTTCTTTGACCGAATGAATAAAAGAGTAAAGAAGAAAAAACGTTTTGGCTCAAAGACTCATTGGAAAAATCACGAATACTAGATCTTTTGATTAGACACTTATCTAAAGAGGGTAAATCTTTTATAATGGGGGCTAATTTTATTTTATTAAAACGAGGGTAGGTTTTATAATGAATTTCCGTCCATTCTCTCGGCCATT
Source organism: Patescibacteria group bacterium (assembly GCA_023473585.1). Classification (NCBI taxonomy): domain Bacteria; species Patescibacteria group bacterium. The sequence goes on from JAMCYU010000008.1 coordinate 16,145, forward strand.
CGCCTGGCTTATGTTTATTACCGACAAAATCTCTAGTTTTTGTCTTATCGTGAAATTCTTGCGTAGTCGAATATTTAATATGTGGCAAGTTTTTATCCATGTTTATTATATAAAAGGGTGCGGAATATTATTAATAGGCTTCTCAACCTTATAACCAAGTAGTTTTGGAACCTCGTATAGTCTTTTAACCCCTAAGTATTTATATGCCTCGTCAACATAAAATGGGTAGAGTTCGGGAATAATAACTTTTATTACATAAAATCCTGTAGCTCCTATAGGCTTTGGGGTTAAATTTACAAAATATGTTCTTAAATGATTTTCTTCTAATATTTTTAAGACTTCTTTTAAGATTGGTCCAGAATCGTAATTTGTAAATTTGGGGTATTTTTTTAATTTTTTCGGTTTTTGTTTTGTCCAGAAATCAAGGTACTTCAATTTAGATTGATCATACCAATACATCCCTCTATCTTCTGCACTAGATATTTCTTCTGGATTTATTTTTTGAGTTTTTATATGATGATATTCGTAATATTCTCTCATCCATCCAATGACATGTAAACTTTCTTCAAAAGAATTGCAAATGGCTTTGTATGGGTCAAGATTAGATTTAAGCCCGATAGTAACAGGGTCACCGATACCAGTTCTATCTATCAACAGTGTGGCAAATGAAGGAATATTTATATCTGTAGTTATGTCAATAACATGTGCCTCTAGCCTATATCTTTTAGTAATATCAATAATCTTTTGGATTGATTTTCTATTTATTTTAGATAAATCTACTTTATAACCATGTAATCTCTTCAAATAGTGGATCATGAATGAATCTCTTTCAATTGTTTCATATATTCCTCTTAAAATAGCTGCTGCCTTACTTCCTCCGCCGGCTGTTCCAGTGCTTATGTTTAACCTTATATATCTTTCTCCCGCTATCGGTCTATAGTTAAAATAGATCAATTGCGCCGGTATGAATTTACTGGTTATTGTCTCTGGGCTTATTTCAAAACCCTTCATCCATGAAAAAACAGAATTGTTGTCAAAATTAAATATCTCGAATCCTTTTTCCAAAAGTTGTTTTTTTGAAAAAGCCGAAAAATCTTTTGGGTCGACCGCTTTGTTTTTTCCTAATTCAGAGAAACTATTCTTTATAAAATTTGATTGAAAATATGAACTAGAATAATATCTTTCGAGAGCTTCAGCGACACACTTTAAATATGCTTCCTTTTCAGAAAATAAAGATGTTCCGCCGCTATTGTCTCGGCTTCTTGGATTTCCGTCACCCGTTTTTTTAGAGACTTCTTTTACCCTACATATAAAATGAAAAAATTTAGGCTCATCATTATACAGGGGAACTCTATATATATTTTCGATAAAGCTCAACTGGGGAATAATTTTACAAAAGGAAGTAAGCAACTTGTCAATCGATTTTTCCGAATCGCGGAATAAAAGCTGGTCCATATATAATAATTAGATTATACTACCAATGTAAATTAAATTCAACAAATTGTATGGGTTGCGGATTTTTTCGCCATTCTTATAAAATAGACTCTCTTTACCTTACCTGTTAAACCACTCTTCCAAAATCTTTTTGGCGATCACGGTTCGACCGCTGTCCTACCCAATTCCTTGGCTTTTTCACGAAAGAAATTTTTTATTTTATCTAGGGTCAAGGGCTTAATCATTTTCGGCAAAGTTTCAAAATCCTCAACCTTCAAAAAATCCGAGGACAGATTATAAGCCTCAATTTCCTGATGAAATTTTATTCGTACTCCTTCAATCAAATCCCAAAGACCAAATTGCGGTTCAAGATAGTAAAGATCAACAAAATCTTTGATGTCTGTTCTTCTAATAATGGTTGAAAGTTTATTAATCGCAATGTCCAGAAGGCTATCAACGTAAATTCCGTCCTGCAAAATACTTTTTTCAACTCTTTTATAAGAATAATTATTAAAGTCAATTTTTAAAAACGGCTCTTTGCCAAAATCAAGAAAAAACATATTAACTGTTTCTATTGTTTCTACTTGATATTTAAAATGGTATTCCTCGCTCAAACTATCCATAAAGGAAATAATAATTTGCGGGTCGAATTTCTTTTCTGAAAAGATATCAATATCTTCTGAATAACGATGGTGAAGATAAAATTCCGATAAAGCCGTACCGCCGGTAAAATAGAAATTTTCGCGGATAAAATCGTTTGTCCTTATCCCATCCAGAATGGTTTTTTGTTCTGGGGTGAGGATTGATATTTGCCCCATATTAAAAGCTCCATAAGCCGTCTTCTCACGGCAAAAAGATTAGGAACTAATTTGTCCCAGTATTTTTTGACCAAAGACAGTTTTATTTTTTTCTTGCCTGGGCCGTAATTTAACATTCTCTCCAGAATAAAAATCCGACCCTTTTCGGTTTTTTGCAGTTCCTTCTCATCATAATCCCAAAGATAAGCAGAGCTTTTCTGCGAATAAACCATACGGAGATATTATCTCAAATTTACCTTGACTTGACAAGGAGGAGGAGGAGTAAGATATGGAAAATTCTGTCCGGAAAGGAAAAAATTATGTCACCAGCCATTGAATGCAAAGATTGTGGTAAAAGATTTAAAACGCCAGTTACAAACAAAGCCACCCCCGAAGAAATGGCAAGGATGATTAACGAGGCTTGTTGCCATGCTGCTGTCGAATGTTTAGGCGGTCTTTTTATGAAAGGCCCATCAGGAAAACCACACGCAGAAACAATAGCAGCGACTGGGTATTGGTTTGAACCAGTTACCGGCCAAACCCAATATGGATTTGAATTTCATCAGAAAAAACCTATCACTAAGGAAAAGTGATATGCTTTTTTTATCTACCTGTTAAACCATTCTTCCAAAATCTTTTTGGCAATCGGCGCGGCGACGTTGGAACCTTCACCGCCTCCTTCCACCAAAACGGTTATTGTTAATTCGGGTTCGTCTGCAGGGGCCGCCTTCGCTGACTTTTCGGCGGGCAAGGGGGCGAAGACCGTAAACCAGGCGTGGGTTTTATTCTGCGGATCGCCGTATTCCGCCGTCCCTGTCTTGCAGGCCACCGAAATTTTTCTCTCTCCGAACTCCGAACTCTGAACTTTAAACTCAAAAAACGGCCAACCCGTCCCCCCGGTCGAACACGCCTCTTTCATCCCCTCCTTAATTAAACCGATGGTTTCTTTTTTAAGGCCCAAATCTTTACAGTCCTGGTTTTTCAGTAAAGTCGGCCGGCAAAGCTTGCCGCCATTGGCAATGACATTCGTCCAAAAATTCGCCTGGAGGGGCGTCACCTGCAAATCTCCCTGACCAATGGCTAAATGATAGGTGTCGCCCAAATACCACTCGTCCCCGCGGGTTTTTTTGCGCCACTCCGGCGTCGGCATGACCCCGGCCGCTTCACCGGGCAAGTCAATACCTAAAATTTTGCCGACGCCCATTTTTCCGGCCCATTGAGCCAACTTTTCCACTCCCACCCACTCCCCGACTTTATAGAAATAAATGTCGTTTGATCTTTTTAAAGCCGTGACAATATTTAAAAGACCATCGGTTTTGCCGTACTGCAGCCAAAACCAATTAGGATATTTATAAGGACCAATCGTAATCACCCCGGTATCCTCAACCAAAGTTTCCTTATCAATTTTTCCGGTTTCCAAACCGGCGGTGGCCGTGATAATTTTGAAAATTGAACCGGGCGGATAAAGACCGGAAATCGTCCGATCAAACATCGGTTTTTCCAAATCTTCCAGCGTTTTTTGACTGATTTCGTTAGGATCAAAAGTCGGTGAGGAATATAAGGCTAAAATTTCGCCGGTTTGCGGTTGGGAAACCAAAACGGCGCCCGTTTTTCCTTCCAAAGCGTCAGCGGCGACTTTTTGAAGGTTTAAATCAATCGTCAAATCCAGTGCCTCTCCGGCAACCGGCTCAATCTTACCTAAAGTTTTAAGTTTAGAGCCGGCCGCGTCAACTTCAATCAATTCTTTGCCGTCAACACCGCGCAAGGTTTTTTCATGTTGCTCCTCAACACCGGTCCTGCCTTTTAAATCGCCCAGTTTATAATCCAAGCTTTTTAAGCTTTCGGCGTCAAGTTCCTTATCGGTAACCTCGCCGATATAGCCCAAAACATGAGCTAAAATTCCTCCCCAGGGATATTCTCTTTTTAAGTCCGTGATTAAACGCCCCGCCTCCGTTCCTCCTTTGGTTTCCATCGCCAAAGCCTCTTCGCGGCTGATGACTTGGCAATCATTTCTTCTTCCCGCTTGATTGCCGGCATCACATTTTTTATAAACCGGCGTGTTTCTGACCAAAACCTGGCGGTGACGATCATAAATAATGCCCCGAGGGGCTCTGATAAATTTTTCCTGAATGCGATTACCCTCGGAAAGATCGCGGAAATAACCACCCCGAACCACGGTTAAATCAATTAAACGGATGATCAGAAACCAAAAAGAAAAAATTAAAAGAAGATAGAAAGGTAAATAGCGCCATCTCATCTTTCTTGGTTTATCTTAGGAATTTTTTTAAAAAACGGCAAAAAGAAAATAATCAAGACTGAATTTACCAGTATTTGCCAGGGAATTAAAACTTGCTTAAAAAGCCAGTGATCAAGAAAAACCGTGATTAAGGATACCGGCCATAAAAAAGCGACTTTATCGGCCCGAAAGCGATTTTTATAAACATAAATTAAAAAACTGACGGTTAAGAAAAAAAGACTGGAAGAACCCAAAGGTTGACCTTTAAGAATGTCCAAAATAAGACCGGCGAAAAAGGCCACGACAAAGCCTTCCTCGGCCACTTTTAAAGCCGACCACAAGACAATAACCAGCAAAACCAGGTTCAAAGAAGTCACCGTTGCCTCTAACAACGAAAAGAAAAAAATAAGAGAAAAAAGAAAGATTAAGGACATTATTTTAGTAAAAAAACATTTTCCAGTTTGGCAAAGTCTAAAAGCGATTCGACTCCCGCTTTTTGGAAAGGGTCAACTTCGTTTTTGCTTATTTTCCCGATTTTACCCAGGAGAAGATCGCGCGCGTAGCCGCCTTCCCCTGTCGTCACGACCAAATCACCGGTTTCTAAAATTTCCGACTGTAAAACCTTGGTCAAAACGGCTTTGGTGCCGAATTCACCGACGACTAGCCCTCTGGCGCCGGTTTTGAAAGTTCTCACCGGAATTTTGGAATCAGGATCAATCGGCAAAAGGACCTGACTGGTTTGCGGCGTTACCGCCGTCACTTTTCCCAGTAAAATATTTTCCGAAATAACGGTGGCGCCGACTTGAACCTTATCTTTTTCACCTTTATCAATAACCAGATATCTAACCAAGCCCAACGTCTTCGCCGGAAGAAATTGGTAACTGGCCGGCAACGGCGCCTCCAATTGTTGACGCAGAGCCTTATTTTCCTCTGCCAAAAGCCCCATTTGTAAGGTTTGGTTTTGTAACGTCTTCACTTCTTTTTCAAGCTTAACAATCTTTTGCTCATTCGTTCGCCAGGAAATTAAAGCCTGAAAGGTTTGCCTTCCTCCCTGCCAGGTTTGGAAAATGCCGCCTCTTAAGGGCAGGGTAATTTTTTCGGCTAAAACCCTTAAAGGTTTTAACAATCCGGCGTTCTCCGTCAAAATCACAAACAGAGTGATGAAGATAAAAAATAAAAAAAGCGGTAAAAGTTGTTTCCTCGGCATAGGCTAAATTAGATTTTAAGCTTTTACCTTTCAAGAAGCAAGAATTCTTATCTTAGGAACGAAGCAGGAAATACCAACCGATCCAAAAAACCAGAAAAGAGAGTAAGAAACCGCCTAAAAGCTGCGCGGGGGTGTGTTTATGGCGGACATAACGCGACCAGGCAATCGGCGGCAAAAAAAGATAAAGGAAAAAAAACCCGGGAAAAAGATAGTTAAGAATGTTGATAAAAAGCGTGTCAACAAGCAGATGAATGCTTATTTTCCAAAAAAGGGTGATTAAGGTCGCCAGGAAAAAAGCCAGGGAAAAAATTAAATAAAGATTCCCGGCCAGGCTGTTGCCGAAAAAATAGACAATCATCGTCCCCAGAAAAAAAAGAAACGAGAGAATTAAATAAAAATTGATTCTTTCCAACCTTTTTGTCATCTCCCAGTCAGAAATCCAGCCTTTTTTCATAAAAATTGTCCATAAAATCGCCGGCACGACAAGGTCAATGAAAAAAATCAAAGGCAGAATTAATTTTTCCTGATCAAAGGTAAGATGGGCTTTCAAAATGACCAAAAGCAAAAGCAAAGGAAAAGTGAAGGACGGATTAAAAAGAAAACTGATCAAGGCCGCTGTTTTCTTTTTCACCGTAAGCCTCCGGTCACTCTGACTTGAGCCAGCAACGCCTCATCTTCCAAGACCTTACCGCAACCCTTAACGACACAGGTTTGCGGATCATCGGCTCGCCAGACCGGCATTTTCGTCTCTTGAGCGACCAATTTTTCCATTCCCGCCAAAAGCGAACCGCCGCCGGCCAAGGCTAAACCTCTTTCCATTAAATCACCAACCAGCTCCGGCGGTGTCTCTTCGATAATTTCCGCAATCCCTTCCGTAATTTCGTTCAAAACCGGCGCCAAAGCTTCGCGTATCTCGGCGCTGCCGATTTTAATCGATTTGGGCAACCCGGTTTCCAGGTCGCGGCCTCTTATAACCGTGTTTTTTTCTTCAGCCAAGGGATAAGCCGAACCGATTTGCATTTTAACCTCTTCGGCGGTCGTCTCGCCGATTAAAAGGGAATATTTAAGACGGCAAAAAGCAATAATCGCCTCGTCCATTTCATCGCCGGCAGTTCGTAAACACCTGGAAACGACAATTCCGCCCAAAGAAATGACCGCCATCTCCGTCGTTCCCCCGCCGATGTCACAGATAAAAGACCCGCCGGCATCTTTAATGGGTAAACCGGCCCCGATCGCAGCCGCCATCGGCTCTTCAATTAAATAGGCCTTGCGGGCGCCGGCCGCCAAAGCCGCTTCCTGAACCGCCCGTCGCTCCACTTCGGTCACCCCGGAAGGAATCCCGATGACCACTCTTGGCCGAGCCACCGTCGGCATAAAATTTCTGGGGAATTGGTCAGGATCAGCTCTTTGGTGGACTTTCTTAATATAAGAGGTTAAAATCGCTTCCGTCGCGTCAAAATCAGCAATGACGCCGTCGCGCAAAGGCCGGAAAGCTTCGATCGTTCCCGGCGTTTTTCCCATCATTTTTTTGGCTTCAAAACCAATGGCTAGGATTCTTTTCGTTTTTTTTTGTCTGGCCACACACGAAGGTTCGCGGATGACAATCCCCTTGCCTTTAACCAAAACGAGGATATTGGCCGTCCCCAAATCAATGGCTAAATCATGGGAAAATAAGGCAAAGATGGAATCGAACATCATGATTAAAAATCATTTTATCACATCCCAATTTTTTGTGATATACTAGGCTCATGAAAGTGAGCCGGCTTTGTGAGCGAGTGATCGTCTTTGGCTTTTCTTCTCTCTTTTTCTTCATCCCCCTGCTTTTAACGCCTCTTAATTACGAGCTTTTTGAATATAACAAAATGATGGCTGTTTACGCTTTAACGACGCTTATCGTCGTCGCCTGGCTTGGCAAAATGGTCGGTCAAAAGAAGATAATTTTTCAAAGGACCCCCTTTGATCTGCCAATTCTGCTCTTTTTCACAACGCAATTATTAAGTACCTTTGTTTCATTAGATCGGCACGTTTCGCTTTGGGGCTATTATTCGCGCTTTCACGGCGGTTTGATCTCAACTATAAGTTACCTTCTTCTTTATTACGCTTTGGTCAGTAATCTCGATCGCGAAAGGGTCATTAAACTTTTCAAAATCTCTTTATTGTCAGGCTTGCTCGTTTCTTTTTACGGCTTTTTGGAGCATTTCGGGATTGACAAAGATCTTTGGGTTCAGGACGTCATGAATCGGGTTTTCTCAACTTTGGGTCAGCCGAATTGGCTCGCCGCTTATCTTGTCATTCTTTTACCCTTAACCTGGGCATTCATTCTCATTTCCGATGGTAAATCATGGGTGATGGATCGAAGGACAATCTTCTATTATCTAGTATCTATAATCTATTATTTGACGCTTCTTTTTACCAAATCCCGTTCGGGTCTTATCGCTTTCGGTCTTACTTATTTGCTTTTTTGGAGCGGCTTTTTTGTTGCCAATAAACAAAATTTAAAAGTTATCTTGCGTCCTTTTCTTTTCCTTACGCTTTCTTATTTTTTCCTTCTTTTAATCGTCGGCACCCCCTGGACACCGAAAATCCAGGAGTTTATTGTAAAACCGGCCCAAACTGCCGTTTTAAAACCCTTGGGAACCGCCATGGAAACCGGCGGCACCGAGTCGGGAGAGATCAGAAAAATCGTTTGGAAGGGAGCCTGGGATATTGCCCGCCATTACCCGCTTTTCGGCTCCGGGGTGGAAACCTTTGCTTATGCTTATTATCAATATCGTCCCCAAGAACACAATTTGGTCTCCGAATGGGACTTTTTATACAATAAAGCGCATAACGAATATCTAAACTACGCAGCGACGACCGGCTTCGTCGGTTTGGGAAGCTATTTACTCTTGATCGGGTGGATCATCGTGTGGAACACCAAGAAAATTTTCAATTTTAAATTAGACCAATTAGAAATTAGACCAATTAGAAATTTGTTAATCGCTCTTTTCTCCGGTTGGCTCTCGATTTTAATCACCAACTTTTTCGGCTTTTCCGTCGTCACCGTCGCCCTTTACTTTTACTTGATTCCGGGGATGAGTTGGCTTATTTTCACCAAACAAAACACGGAAAAAGCAATCCCGCAAAATCCTTTGTCGCCAAAACAAAAAGTTTTTTTGCTTCTTTTAGTGTTTTCTCTTTTTTCTTTTCTTTTTTCACTGGGCAGAATGTGGTATGCCGACACGGTTTTTAACAAAGGTTATCTTTTAACCAAGTCCGACTCTTATAAAGACGCTTATTTTGCTTATCATGAGGCTATAAATCTTAATCAGGGCGAACCCTTTTACCGGGATGAACTTGCCTATACGGCGGCACTTTTAGCTTCGGCGGCCTGGGAACAAAAAGAAGCCACTGTCTCTTCGCAATTGGCCGACGAAGCGATTGCCCAAAATAAATTAGCCTTAAAGATTTCACCTTTCAACGTCAATTTTTGGAAAACCCAAACTAAGGTTTATTATACCTTAGCCACGATTGATCCCAAATATAACGAGGACGCTTTGACGGCCATTATGAAGGCGCAAAAACTGGCGCCGACGGACGCGAAAATTTCTTACAATCTGGCTCTGCTTTATGGCAGAAACAATAATCCCAAAATGGCGATCAAAACTTTAGAAGATACCGTTTCCCTAAAGCCAAATTATCAGGACGCGCGGTTCGCTTTGGCCTTGTATTATAAAGAGGCCGGCCGCCAAGATGAGGCCATAATTCAGCTTCGGTATATTTTGGAAAAAATCTCAAGTGATGCCGCTTCGGTTAAAGACAAACTCAAAGAATGGGGTCAATGAAAGAAGCGATTCTCTACGAAAAACTAAAAGATGCCTCGGTACGCTGTCATGTCTGTCGGCGTCAGTGTTTAATTGCCAAGGATCAGGTTGGTTACTGTCAAACCAGAAAAAATTTTGCGGGCAAGCTTTATACGACTGTTTACGGCTTAGTCTCTTCCTGTTATAACGATCCGATCGAAAAAAAACCGGTTTTCCATTTTAAACCGGGCTCCTTATGTTTTTCCCTGGGGACTTTCGGCTGTAACTTTCGCTGTCGCTTTTGTCAAAACTGGGAAATCGCCTATGCCGACCCTTCAGCCAAAAACTTTAAGGCTGAAACTTCTAAACTGCAAATAACGCCGGGGGCAGCCTGCAAAATGGCTCTTATACAGGACGCCAAAGGTATTGCCTTAACCTACAACGAGCCGGTAATCTGGCTTGAATACGGCCTCGATCTGTTCAAATTGGCCAAAGCGGAAAACCTTTATACGGTTTGGGTCACCAACGGTTATGCAAGTCAGGAAGCAATTGATCAAATTGCTCCCTATCTTGATGTGTATCGGGTCGATTTAAAATCCCTTGACGATAAATTCTATCAGCAATTAATCAAAATCCCCCGGGCGGCGGACATTTTCAAAATGACCAAATATGTCCATGATCAATATCCCAAGATTCATCTTGAGACCGTCACTAATATTGTCCCCGGTTGGAATGATGGCCCCAAAATGCTTACCAAAATCGCCCGGTTTATTAAGGAAAATTTGGGCGTTAAAACGCCATGGCACGTTACCCGTTTTTACCCTGATGCCGAAATGCAGGACGTCCCGCCGACTCCCGAAGCAACGCTTTTTAGAGCCAGAGAGATCGGCCTGAAAGAGGGCTTAAAATTCGTTTATATCGGCAATTTAGCGGTTGAGGGAGAAGACGACACTTTTTGCCCCAAATGCGGCCAATTGGCGATTAAAAGAGACGGCTATCAAGTCGAAATTTTAGGCGTTGACCAAAAAGGCCATTGTCTAAAATGCCAAGATGACTTAAAAATTATAATGTGATAGGATAATTTTATATGAATGAATTCAGTGAAACGCCAGTAAAAAGCAGCAACCCGGTCAGACAATTTTTGGGAAAAGTTTTTGATGCCATGGATCCGGTCCCTCCGGTGCCAAAAGAAAATATCACTCCCCAGATCACGGCCCAAAGACTCCTTGAGAATATGGGAAATCCGATCAGAGAAAAAGTTCTCGGCCAAGACACTTATTGGGACAATCCGTTTTCTCTAAGAGACGTTTTAGCTGCCTTAGGACATATCCCTCTTTTTACTGCTCAAGATCACTTTGACGTCTTTCCCCAGGAATGTCAAGCAACCGGAAAAGCTCTGCAAGAATTGGTTAATCGGGGCGCTTTGCAAATTGTTCCCCAAGAAAAAGCCGATCGTTATAATCAAAGAGTTTATTGGCGCGTTATTGATGAAGCAAAATTAAAAGAAATCGCCCGGGGAAAACCAACAGCTAAACCTTAAATTATGTTTGTTTTTGGTTGTCTTTCTCCTCATCCGCCTCTGCTTTTGCCAAATATTGGCAGCCCCGCTGACCGCCGAAAAGTCAAACACACCATTTCAGCTCTTACATCTTTGGCGCCAAAACTCGAAAAAGCCAAACCGGATATCGTGATTATCTCCAGTCCCCATCCCGACTGGGGTATCAATGTCCCCCTGTATTTTTTAAATCCTAATTTCCAATTTCTAAATTCTAAACAAATTTTAATGTCCAATGACCAATTCTTAATTAAAAAATTAGGTCAATTATTTAGGAATTCAGATTTAGAAATTAAAAATTCCGCAATTTTGCCTATCCTAACAACGTTAAACTCACCTCAGAAACATTATCGCTATGGCCAAGAAATAATTAAGGCTATTCCTCCAAAATTGCGGCTGGCCTGGATTGCCTCAGGCGATATGAGCCATCGGCTTAAAAAAGACGGACCTTACGGTTTTCATCCTTCCGGCCCTAAATTTGACCAGAAATTTATTGAACTTTTAAAGAAGAAGAACACCCGGGGAATTTTAAATTTGGATCCGGAATTGGCCGAAGAAGCCGGCGAATGCGGCCTGCGAAGTTTTTGCCTCCTTTTAGGTGCCCTGGAACAGGAAAAAATTAATTGGCAACCGGAAATCTTATCATATGAGGGGCCGTTTGGCGTCGGTTATCTGGTCGCAAAACTTTATGATTGATTCTTATCTTTTATTAGCGCAAAAAACCGTTGAGGAGTATGTTAAAACGGGCCAGGTTATTTCTTTGCCCAGGGACTTGCCGAAAGAAATGCTGACTAAAAAAGCCGGCGTCTTTATTTCAATTCACCAAAAAGACGGTTCTTTAAGAGGCTGTATCGGAACATTTCTGCCTACGCAGGATAACCTCGCCCACGAGATTGTCCGTAATGCTATCGAATCGGCCACAGCCGATCCCCGCTTTTCGGCAATTTTGGCCCAAGAATTGCCTGATTTAGTTTACAGCGTTGATATTCTCTCCGAACCGGAACCGGCCGAGAAAAAAGATCTTAACCCCAAAAAATACGGTCTGATTGTCACCACGGCTGACGGCCGCCGCGGCCTGCTTCTGCCCGATTTGGAAGGGGTGGAGACAATCGAGCAACAAATATCTGTCTGCCGGCAAAAAGCCGGAATTGCCGAAACCGAACCGGTTTCCTTTTTGCGCTTCCGGGTAGAAAGACACGCGGAAAAATGATAAAATCGGCTCATGGAAATTGTTAAAATTCCCCATCCGGTTCTTTTTCAAAAGGCAAAGCCGGTTGAAAAAATTGATAAAAAGATCCTGGAACTAGTTGAGGAAATGAAAAAAACGCTCTTGGCAGCGGAAAATCCGAAAGGGGTTGGTCTGGCCGCTCCCCAAGTCGGTAAGCCGCTGCGGATTTTTTTAACAAAGCCCTGGCCGAAATCGACAATTGGCGTTTTTATTAATCCCGAATTAAAAGACCAGTCCGAGGAATTAACCAGTGGTGTCCCCGAAAGGGATAATAAGCAGAGCTTTTCTTCGAATAAACTCGAAGGCTGTCTTTCCATCCCTAAAATTTGGGGCGTGGTTAAAAGACACGAAAGGGTTACTCTTAAATACCAAACACCCGACGGCAAAACGCATGTGAAAAAATTCTCCGGCTTTATGGCCACCATTATTCAGCATGAGATGGACCATTTAGACGGCCGCCTTTTCTCTTCCCGAACCGTCGAGCAAAAGGGTAAGTTTTATCAAATTGAAAAAAATAAAAAGGGCGAAGAAGAACTGATAGAAATAGAATTAGCCTAAGATGATTAATACAGTTTTTTTTGGCACACCTGATTTCGTCTTACCGATTTGCGAGGCCCTACGTGATTTAAAAGAATTCCACCTTGCCGCTGTTATTACCAGTCCTGATAAACCGGTTGGCCGCAAGCAAATTCTCACTCCTTCTCCTGTCAAACAATGGGCGCTTAGTCATAAAATCCCAGTTTTTACTCCGGAAAAACTATCTACTACTAATTCCCAATTCCCATTATCCAATATCCAAGGTGATCTTGGCGTTCTCGCCGCTTACGGCAAGATCATTCCCCAGGAAATCATTGATTTTTTTCCCAAGGGCATTTTGGTTATCCATCCTTCGCTTTTACCCAAATACCGCGGCGCCTCGCCGGTCCCGGCCGCAATTTTAGCAGGCGACAAGGAAACCGGCGTGACCATTTTTAAAATGGATAACCTCATGGATCACGGTCCCATCGTTACCCAGTTTAGAGAAAAAATAAAAGCCGACGACACCACCGAAAGCCTTTTGACTAGGCTTTTTAGTAAGACAACGGATATCTTATTAACAATCTTAAAGCCATATATTGAAGACAAAATTATTCCAACAATTCAGGACCATAAAAAAGCGACTTTTTGTCCTCTTCTTAAAAAGGAAGATGGTAAAATTAACTGGCATTGGCCCACTCCTAAAATTGACCGTTTGGTTCGCGCCATGATTCCCTGGCCGGGAGCCTTTACTTACATAACACTAAACACTAAACGCCAAATACCAATTGTTAAGCGGTTAAAAATTTTAGAAACCCACTTATCGCTTAATACTAAATACTTGATACTTGATACTGTCCAACTGGAAGGCAAAAATCCTGTTTCGTGGCGACAATTTAAACAAGCTTATCCCGAATTCGAGGTTACTTTTTAATCGTTTTTTTCGTTCTCACCGGCTTTTTTGTTTCTTTTTCGGGAGTTCTTTTTTTGCTTCTAATTTATAAGTCGCGATCTTGCCTTCTTTTTTGGCTTTAGAATAACATTTCATGCAGATTTTAATCTTTTTAGAGTCAGACGGATTTCCGGCCACCAGGATTTTCGCCAAACGTAAATTAGGCAAAAAGACTCTTTTGGTCCGGCGTTTTGAATAGGAAACATTATGACCAACCCTTTTTCCTTTACCGCAAATTTCGCATACTTGAGCCATAGACACCCCCTTTTAGAATAGGTTATACTATATCATAGGCAAACCTGATTTAGCAACAAATAGAATATTACCAATACTTACCAATGTCAAATTCAAATAATCAATCAGAAAATAAAAAATATCAAAAACAAAAAACCATTGATATCCATGACCGAATCTATAAATTTGTAACCCGGGTTATTGAACTTACTAAAGCTCTCCCAAAAACTTCTCAAAATCTTGTTTTAATTAATCAGGTTATGCGTTCGGCTACTTCGATGGGGGCAAACGACCAAGAAGCTGATGGTAGTATCACCAAAAAAGATTTTATTCACTGTCTCACAACCGTAAGAAAAGAAAGCAAAGAAACAAATTATTGGCTAACTCTTATTGCCGATACTAATTTGTCGATTAAGCCACGAATGAACGCCATACTCCAAGAAAATAAAGAAATCATCAAAATTATCAGCAGTATTATTACCAATACCAAATCCAAGATGTAATATTGGCTTATTTGTAGTATTATATTAGATTATTGGTAGTATTAGTATTTATTGGTAGTATTTTTAATTAAAATATGTTGGGTGAGCTTTTCAATAACCCGTTTTCCTTTTTTGTTTGGACATTGTCTTTACTTGTCGCCATTACCATTCATGAATTCTCTCACGCCTGGGCTTCTGACCGCTTAGGCGACCCCACCGCCCGCTTAATGGGCCGGCTGACCTTAAATCCCCTGGTTCATCTTGATCCTCTGGGAACTTTATTTTTGCTTTTCGCCCGCTTCGGCTGGGGCAAACCCGTTCCCTTTGACCCTTTTAATCTTAAAAATCCCCGCCGCGATGCCGCCTTAATTTCTTTAGCCGGACCGGGTTCCAATTTAATGACCGCCATCATTTTGTCTTTTATTTTGAAAATTATCCCCGGTCTACCTTTTTCTTTAACCGCTTACCTTCTTATTCAGACTCTTCTGGTTCCCCTCATCATTATGTCGGTTTCTTTGGGAATTTTTAACCTTCTTCCGGTTTCGCCCCTGGACGGCTTTAAGATCGTGGCCGGTTTTCTACCGAAAAATTTGGCTTCTCAATGGGAAGAGTTGGAAAATTACGGCCTGTTGTTTTTGCTTTTAATGCTTTTTCCCATGGCCGGCGGTTCGCTTTTGACCAATATCATGAATCCTCTTCTTAATTTTGTCCTCACTCTTCTTCTCCCCGGCCTGGGCACGATTATTTAATGTCTTGACACGTTGATCTATTTTGTGCTAGTCTGAAATTGCCCTGGTTTTAAGGCGTGGAGTAAGACTATTTTCCTCTACAGTTTCATTAAACTTAAGGGCGGGGCGAATTGCTGAAGTCTGCGGATTTTAGCTGAGCCCTCCCACCTGGATTATCCGGGGAAACTTCTTACTTACTGCCTAAAACTGGGGCATTTTCGCTCTCCTTCTTCTTTGTGATATAATTTTCCTGAAATCAAGCTGATGTAGCTCAATGGTAGAGCAGCTGTTTTGTAAACAGCAGGTTGTCGGTTCGAGCCCGACCGTCAGCTCAAAAAAGGCCGGGATACTCAAGTGGCCAACGAGGGCAGTCTGTAAAACTGCTGGCGTAAGCCTACGTAGGTTCGAATCCTGCTCCCGGCACTTCCGCAAGCTTTGTCCGCTCAGTAACTGCTCTCTTGAAAAGATCTAAAACTCATGGTATCTTGATCATATGTTGGATAAAAACGATCTTTCGCAAATCAAAAAAATCGTTCACGAAGAAACGACTAAAATTATTGACGCTAAACTAAAACCTATCAAACAGGATATTGCCCAAATCAGAAACGATCAAAAAACCATTATCGCCTTTTTCGACCGAGAATATTTAGATTTAAGAAAAAGGGTCGAAAGAATCGAAGGGCACCTCAATCTACCTCCTCTTTCCCAAGCTCAATAATTACTAGTTTTAAACGTATGGTATGAGCTACGATACATCTTCGACGCTCCCTTGAAATCTTTCGCGCGCGCAAAAAACAGATCGTCTGTTCCTTTGAAATTATTCTACCCACATCTCTTTTTCCTCAAGATTGACTTCTGGGAGTGAAACATTAACCTCCAAAAACCTGGCCGGCTGGGTCTTTTTTTCGGTATAAATCGCCCCAACGGTTTGGGTTTTTAACCCATCATATCCGTAGGCACCAAGATAATGAATGTGGCCGGCAAAGAGTTCTCTAACCTTAAGGGCCTTAAACTCTCTAACTAAATTCGCGGCTTGACTCGCTACCTCCGGACTATCCTCACCCATAATATGGCTTAAATAAGCATGATTTAAGGGCATATGGGTAAAAACCAGACAATAAATTTTCGGGCATTCCTGTAACTCTTGCCTCAACCACGTCCCTTGATTCTCGCCGTTTAAACCGGTTACACCCTCAACGCCCAATTGACCATCGGCATTATTGACCAAAATAAATTTGATTTTTTGGTTTTGAAACGACCGGAAGTCCGGCCCAAAAACCTCACGGAAATAATTAATCCCCGAAGCCCATAAATCGTGATTGCCGGGTAAAACAAAATACGGCAATTCATTTTTCTCCAAAACGGCCTTAACTTTTTTAAGCTCCACTAGCTCTCCCGAAGTCGTCAGGTCACCGGCAATCACCAGGAATTCACTTTTATCAGCCTTAACCCTGTCAATCGCCTTTTGCAGGCTTTCGGTATCGCTATGGATATCCGATAAAACGGCAAAACGGAAAGACGTTGCCGAAACTTTAGGTAAAGGAGAAATCGTTTCCTTAGGAGAGATTTCTTTGCCTTTAAGGAAAAGAAAAGGGACTAAAACCAAAAGCAGAAAAAAGAAAAATAAAATCCGGCGCAAGATTTTCATAAACCACGTTTTAAGTATAGCTTATTCCTTCAAATTTTTCTTAAAAAATTCCAAATCCCGCGCCGTAACCTGATCCCAATTGATGCTTAAATTATGATTATCGCCCTGATAAGTAAAATAAGTCACCGGTTTCCCCAAATTTTTCAGTCTTTGGACAAAATCTTCGGTCCAACCCACTTCAATATATTCGTCCCCTGTCCCCTGGTGAACCTGTATTGGCGCTTTAATATCGGCCAAATAAGTAGTCGTAGAAAATTTTTGCGGATTATAATCTTTAACAAAAAAGTCTAATCTTTGTTTGACTTTTAAACCCAAATCGTCAAGTTGATCCATGTAGGTCGTCACGGACTCGGGAAAACCCTTAGTTACCGGTGCCCAAAGAACCGTCGGGATCATTTTTTGACTTATTTCCAAAACCGAGATGGCAATTTGACCGCCGTTGGAATGTCCCCAGAGGAAAATTTTATCGGCTTTGGCCTGATTAAGCGTCTTAACTGAAGCGAAAAGATCCAAAACAGCAACCGGCCGGTAAAACCGGTCTTCCAAAATATCGGGGTAAGTCGTATCCGAATAACCGAAACCTAAAAAATCGGGCGCCAAAGTTATAAATCCGTTTTCGGCAAAAAAAGCCGCCGGTTTTTTCGTCCCCATGCCGGTTGTGTAAATTTTATCGTCAACATACCCGCGCAACATAAGAACAACCGGAAATTTACCCTCGCCTTTGGGCAAATTTAACTGACCACTGATCTTTTTGCCGTCGGATTGGTAAAAAAAGACATAACTTGTATATTTTTCCTTTTTCTCCAAAACCCGGCCGATCTCGATTTGACTACCGATAAAAAGTCTTTTTTGCAAATTTTCAAAGGCGTATTTTTCCAAAAGGCCAGGTTCTTTGGGTTTGTCGGATAAAGGAGAAACCACCGGCAGATTCTTTTTAGCCGAGGTCGTTTGCGAATAAACAAAACCGGCAGTGACGAAAAGAAAAAGGATCGGTAAAAAGATTAATTTTTTCATTTTACGCTTCAGAATCATTTTAACACAACGTCGGTTTTGACCGGCGATGGCTTGACAAATTATTAGGTATTATTTAAGATGCCATCACATGAACGACAAAGAACGAGCCAGAAAATGCCTGCCGGGAAAGAATAGCCGCGCCGCCAGCCAAGCCATGATTTTAAACCTGGCTCTCGATTGTTTAACCCATGAGAGAACAAATTCACTGGCGCAACTCTTAACGGAAAACATGGAAGAAGTCAATCATATCGTCCCAAAAGCAAGAATAAGATTTCAGCAAAAGCTGTTTGAATAAACTTCTGACGCCAATTCGTCTTGAATTAGAAAATAAGTTACTGAATCTTTGTAATCGCCACTTCTACTTTTTGGCTATCGGCTTTAAAGGTAAATTTAACCGGAAAGTTAAAAGCATTCTCAATGTATAAATTTTGATTTTGACTTTTCCAGCCGCTTTGGGGCAGCCAAAAAATCGCCGTCCCGAATTCCCTGGGCACTCCAGGAACCGGCAAAAAATCATGATTAGAAGGAGCTATAACTTTTAAACGGGCTTCTTGAGCCACCCAGTTAATTAAGGTTGCCAAATGACAAACGCCGTCGCCAACCAGAAAGCCGTCGCTTTTAAAACCGTCTTCCCAGTTAAAATGAGCGCCGGTCGTTTTGACAATTTTGCCCTTAAATTCCGGCAAAATATCCTCATGAAAGGCAAAAGCCTCGTTCGGTTTCAAAACAAAAGAGGTCTCAAAAGGTTGTCTGACTTTTTCCCAGTCAGGCTTATTTTGGGCATCGCCCTTAAGATAATGCAAATTAAGTAAAATATTGTCGGCAAAAACCTCGTTAACGCTTTTTTCCGGATAGCGATTTGTTAAATCCAAGGTCTTTTTCGCCAGGGGCTCACTATAAATCTCTTCAACCGCGTTGAAAAAACCCGCTGATGTAGCCTCAAGCGGTGTTGCAAGCGTTAAGCCTAAAAGTGATAAAGAAACCAAGATTTGTCCCATAAATTAATCCTCCATAGGCGAATAAAAAAAGAGTACCGCCAGGTACTCTCATTTAGGGGCGCATTATACCAAAAAACTATAGGATAGTCAAGTTAGGCCAAGGCTTTTACGTATAATTATTTCCCCTTTCCCTTTTTTATGCTAAAATAAATCTATCTTATGAATAACTCTTTTTCCCTTTTGCGTTTCATTCTGCAAACCATTATTTGCTTATCCATTTTGGCCGGCGGCGTGATTATTCTCATTTTAAGAATCAGCGTCTGGAGCCTCGTTTTGGGTTTACCCATGGTCCAAATTGGCGTGTTCTTTTTGATTTTAAGTTTTGACGAGCTTGCCCGAAAAAAATTTGGCAAAGAATCTATACAAGTCGTTCTTTGTTCTGTCTGCGGCCAACCAACCTACTCTCCTTCGTGGCAAAACGAACAAATCTGTCCGGCTTGCGAAAAAAAATTAAAAAACAAACTTCTAGAAGAAAAGAAGATTAAATAAATTATTTCGTTTTTCTTTCGCGTTTTTTTAATTCCTCTACGCCATCACAATATCCATTAATGTATCCCTGTCTTTCCCTGATTCTCGCCGCCAAAACATGAAAAAGAACGACCACGATTAAACCGATAAGTAAAAGCGCTAGTCCCTGATCTTGAATTTCCGAAAAAGGATTCAGTTGATCTTTAACTTCTTTATACGGAACCGAAATCAGCAAAAACCATAATTGTTGATCGATTTTTACCGGCGCATAACCGATAAGTGCTTTATATGATTGATCGTCAGGATAATTTAATTCCGTTATCACGCTTCCTTCTTCTTCTTTTGTCAAATTAGTCGCCAAATTTGGATTGCTATTTAGTAGATTAATACCCGGATTTCCCGCTATTGACGAAGCCACGATTTCTCCTCCCTTATTTAAAAGCGTTTGCACCGAATACGGAGATATGGTTAAGGGCTTAACGTATTTTTCTACTAAATCTTTCGTGGTCACAACGGCGTAAAGAACTCCGTTAAATTGGTTCTTGTAAAAAAGCGGGGTTGTAATCAGGATGATCCAAGTCCCCTTTGCCGGGCCCGTCCTGGCGATAACCGGTACTGAAACATACACTTTTCCTCCTTGGGTCTGACTTTTCGCCCAAAGGAAATACTCACGGTCCGAAAGATCAGTTCCTTCACCTACTTTTTGTTTCTGGGGATTTTCCGACCAAACAATTTTACCGTTTTTATCAATAACACCAAGGCTGGTTATGGGCCGGTCAATCATTTCCTGCACAAATGTTTGGGTAATTGCCCTGCCTTTTACCGGATCCAAGGATTTTATTTCTTCAATATTGGCCAAAAGTAATAATTTTGTTTTTCGGGACTCGAAAAAATCACTGATAGCCAAAGCTCCGGCGCGCGCCAAAATCAATTCGCGCGTTTTGGCTCTTTCCGAAAGGATTTGTTCGGCTTTTTTGGTCGAATTCCAGAAAAGAAAAACCCCAATTGTCGTCATTATTACCAGAATCACCCCTAAAAACACCTGAAGAGAGGAGGTTTTTAAAAAACAACCAACTTTCTTTACCATGTTTCTATCGTAACATTTTGAAAAATTAAAAGTCAAACTTTGAGGCTTGGCAGAAAATATCTTTTGCCGGCATTATAGAGAAGTTTAAGGTTTAACCAGTTATCAAGGCGTTTTACTTCTTGAAAAATTCGGCTCGGTCTTAAATAAAACTTCCGGTAGGCTTCGCGCCATTTTTGGGAAACCAACTCCGGATTTACCTCTCCCAAAACAAACATCCCCTTTCCTTCCAAAATGCCAAAGTCATCCCAATCCGTATTTAAAAGTTGACCGTTTTTTAAAATTTCTTCGTACAACGGGGCTCCGGGAAAGGGAGTCGCAATGCTAAAATGGGCTATATTTGGATTAAGTTTAAGCGCAAATTTAATCGTTTGTTCCATGGTTTTTGCGTTTTCGTCTAAATTCCCGAACATAAAAAAACCCATGGTCTCAAGTCCTGCAATCTTGGCCAACTTAAAAGCCTTTTCAATTTGAAAAAGAGTCAGTTGTTTTTGAATCTTATCCAAAATCTTTTGCAACCCGCTCTCTACCCCAAAAGCCACTCTTTTGCAACCCGCTTGTTTCATTTTTTTGAGAAGTACCAGATCAACTTTATCCGCCCTAATCCCGTTATTGGTAATCCACGGCACTTTATTTAAACCTTTTTTAGTTAACAAATCACAGATTCTAAGAGCTCTTTTGCGATCCAGATTAAAAACATCGTCCTGAACGCCGATTTCCGTTGCCCCCATATCTTTAATTAAATATTCCCACTCCTCCGCGACTTTTTCCGCGCTTTTTGGTCTCCACGTACGGCCGCAAATTCCCTTAAAACAATAAACGCATCCGTAAGGACAACCCCGCGAGGTCATGATGTAAAAAGCTCTATCTTTATCGGTTTGCCGGTCGCGCAATGGCTGAGTAACGCTGTATTTTTCAATTTGGAAAAGGTTGTATGCGGGAAAAGGCAAATCATCGAGATTTTTCTTAAGCGGCCGAGTAGGATTATGAACAATTTTCCCTTTATTTTTAAAAGACAAACCAAAAATATTTTCTTTTTTTCTTTGACCGTTAAGCATGGATATGATTTCCAAAATGGCTTCTTCCCCTTCACCTCTTACCACCATATCAATTCCCTTTTGTTTTAGGGATTCATCGGGCATTGCGCTGGGGTGCGGTCCGCCCAAAACAATGAGTGCCCGAGAATATTTCTTAATTTGTAAGGATAACTCCCAGGCGTTTTTAACCAAAGGCGTTGTTGCCGAAAGACCAACGAGGTCAAATTTATTTTTTTTGAGAAGGGATTTTAAAGATTGTGGCGGTTCAATCGCCGTATCGCAAACCGTAACTTCATGTCCCGCTCTTAATAAAACCGCGCCAATGGAGGCTAGTCCCAGAGGAATTTGTTTAGGCATATTCCAGATTTTGGCTTGAGGATAGACTAAAAGAATTTTCATCTTGTTTTTTCCATAAGTAGATAATGGTGGTGAGCCAAAAAGAACTTTAACCATTTTGGCCAGTTTTCAAACCGGCTTTCCTTAATTTTTTCAATTTTACTTTTTAAAAAAGGCAAATTTCGGAAATATTTCCCGGTTTCGTAAACATCCAAGATAAACCACGGGATATCAAACACCCCAAGTTCCCTAATCTCCCAAACTCCAGCCTTCCTAAAAGTCTGCTTTGCCGACCAACCCGACATTTTGCTCAATTGTCCATGATCCCACTTTTTTCCTGATAAAAAATGAAACAACCAATGGATCAAAACTCCCGGGTTCAAATAATTTTGAGTAATTATTAAGACGTACTTATTAGTTAAATCAGCCATACTTTTAATAAATTCATGGGTATCAGTTGTCTGCTCGAAGGCGCAAAAGTTCCAAACCAAATCAGGTTTTGTTTGCCTCTTGGGTATTTTAAAAACCTTTCTTTCTCCTAGAAGCTGATTTTGAGGATATTCCAAGACCGATTTAATCTTATATTTATTAATCATTTTGACCGCAATTTTTTCTAAAATATATTTTTCGTATTCTGTCCCGAATCCTAAATCGGCTGGCTTTTTTTGACCCGTTATAAAGACAATCGAACCAAAGTTATTAACAAACGGCAGTTTTTCGAAAAAATCATTTAACTTTTTTGAAAATTGCTTCTCCAAAAAACCTACGGGCGGCATTCTCAAGGGTAAATGTTTTTGTTTTTCGATATTCCAGCTATCAGCAAAAACTTCATCGCAAAGTTTAAGATCAACAAAGGTTTCTTCCGGCGAGCCGCATCCGGATATTTTTTGATATTTTTTTTCGCCCATTAAAAGAATCGCAAAACGGCGGGTTAAATAATAAGGTAAGTTCAAACTCCATTTGGTCGGTTCGCTGATGAAAACTTGTCCTCCGGTTTTTAAAACGCGGGCAATCTCCTCAAGGGCCTTCTTTTGATTCTCTAGATGATGAAGCACCCCTACCATGTAAACAAAATCAAAGCTTTGGTCCGGAAATAGCAGGTTTTCCGCATCCCCAACCACCAGTTTTACCTTACCTTTATTTTCCTTAAGAAGAACCGGACTGATATCTAAAGCCGTAACTTCATTATCTTTATCAAAAAGACTTAAAAACTCGCTTCTTCCCGCCCCGATTTCCAAAATTTTTTTCTTTTTAAAATGATATTTTTCTAATTCTTGAGTAATTTTTTGTTTTAAATAAACAAAGTACGGCCGAGACATCAGTTCTTCGTATGCGGTTAGGTCTGAAAAGGTTTTAATTTCTTTTTTCTTCCTTGGACTTAACTTATAAATATTTTTCATTCTTTAACTCAACAGTTAACTGTGGCGTCTTTTTAAACAAAATCCCTTTCATGCCTAAATTTATTGCGGCTTCAAGTTTTATTTTATCGTCATCAATATAAAGACACTCTCTTGGTATTACCCCAAGCTTTTGACAAATAAGAAGATAAATTTCCGGGTCTGGTTTCATAAGTCCTGTCTCTCCCGAACAAATCATCATATCAAAGTACTTATCAAGGGAAAATCGGTTAACCGCATCTTCGAGAAAAGCTTTCGGACAATTCCCTAAAAGTCCCAACTTGTATTTCGGCCTTAATTTTTTAACCAAAGACAATATTCCTTCTACCGGAATGCTTTGTAAGTAATATTCTTGCCGTGTTTTTTCCTCCCACTTTATATCCTTTCCTAATTCCTGTGCCCATTTTTGCCAAAATTGTTTTTCCGAAGTTTCTCCCCGCCAAAAAGGCTGCCATATTTCCAACGATAAAATCTTTTCCCTTTTAACAATTGGGTTTAGACCGTTTTTAATGATGGTGTCGTGGAAATCAAAAATTATCGCTTTAATCATGCTTTTAAAAAATTTGCCCCAACGGTTATTAAGGTTTTTGGGCTTAAAAGAATATTAGTATAGCTAACATTAGCTAAAGGACAATAACATTTTTTATTCCTAATTGATTTTCGAACTAAATCACTTTTAGGCGAAAACCAGATTTTCTTAAAATCAAAATTGTTCTCTTTCAGGTTCCCTAAAATATCCGCCCGGACACAGCAAGGCCAGATATCGCCGTTTGAAGCAATTTGCGCTGAAGCTAAACCGGCGTAGCAAGGAATAACCTGTCTTTGTTCTTTTAAGAACTTCATAACCAAATCGTAATAAACAAGCCGGAAGGCCCGCTGTATTCTGGGTAAAATCGCCAATTTTTCCTTCTTCATTCTGGTTTTTAAATAGTTAATAGCTGTTTTATAATCCCGCAACGAAGGTTGTATTTTATTACTCAAATTATCGAGTTCGACCCGATTCTCCGCGATTTCCGTAATGTATGAATCAGGCTTTAACGTGTCTAAAACATAGTCGGTAATCCTTGGAAATTCCTTAACATTATTTTTAGAAATAACGGTATGAATACCGATCGTCAGATTTCTCTTTTTCAGTTTTTTTAGTAAAGATAACGTTTTGACTGTTTTATCGAAATTACCCTTAATCCCCCTGGCCTGGTCGTGCTTTTCCCTTATTCCATCAAGCGATAAATTAATCACAAAATTTGTTTTGGGATTGGCCTTGGTAATTTTTCCAACATCATTAACAATCTTTTCTGTTAATAAGCCATTAGAGGGAATGTTTATAATTTTTGGGTTGCCTATCCGGCATAAATCACTAACAATTTCCATAAGATCAGCCCGCAAGAAGGGTTCTCCGCCAGATAATGTCACCCAATAAGGAGAATGTCCCAGTGATTGAAAAATCCGTTTCCACTCTTCTTTTGTTAGTTCAACCGTAGCTTTTTTTTGCCAAATATTGCAGGTTAAACAGCGGGAATTACACTTATTAGTTAAGCTGAAGGTATAACTTAAGGGCAGAATTTTAAAAAAAGAAAAAATTTTAAACAACATTGAGGTTTTTTGTTGATTCCACCCTGTCCCAAATAGTGTGCTTATTTTTTTGAAAATGATAATCATAAGTCCCGAGGATTCTGGCCATCATTTCCAATAAAGCCACGGCTGGCGACCAGATTAAATATTTAAAATCAGGCTTTAAAACTTTTACCCAAGCAAGAAGAGTTTTTCTTAAACCTAAAGTAGAAACTTGATAACCTTGAATTTTTTTTAAAGCTAAATGGCCGCTATAGATTCTTCTTCTTTGCTTCATAAATTCGAATAAATTCTCTGTCCCTTTATTTAAAACAATCGCGTCGGGAACGTATTTAAGAGTGTACCCTTGACCAACAATTAAAGGTTCAACCGTGGCTTCGTCAACGGCCGAAGCGTAAGGAATTCTTTCAAAGATTTTCCGGTAAGCCACCATCTCCCCCATTTTTGGGGACATTAAAGCCACTTGGTGATGAAGCTCCCATAAAAGGTGGGCGGCAAAACCAAAGAAATGATCTTGAGGGTCTGAAGGAATCGGCCGGGCTCCGGTCATCCCGATTCTTGGATTGGAAAATGGCCTTGCCAATTTTTCAATTACATCCTCCTGTGGAATCGTGTCCGCCCCGGCGCAAACCACAATTTTCCCTTTGGCATGTTTTAGAAATAAATTAACGGCCGAAGATTTCCCCAAACGTTCTTTTTGAATCAAGAGTTTGATTCTTTTGTCGGTTTTGGCCAGGCGTTTAACAATGGGAATTGTCTTGTCAGTGCAACCAGAAGCCACGACAAATATTTCCTTAATCTGGGCTTTATTAAGTTCTTGTGACAGTATGGCCTCAAGGCAACGGGCAATGTTTTGTTCCTCGTTGTAAGCCATCACGCCGATACTTGCTTCAATCATTCGTCTTCCTTTCCTAACCAAGCGATTTTATCACTTTTAAGATTTTTCATCTGCCGTCTTTTAATGATTTTCTCCTCAAGGAAAAAATAAATAATTGTCCAAAGGATCGTTAAAAAGCTAAGGATAAATAACACCCACCCTATTTTGTTCCCATTATAAGTAATATTGACTTTTAAATCCCCAGTTGTTCCTTCTGGTACTCTTACGTACATAAAATAAGGTCCGGCCCGATAGACGCTTAAATCCGCCTTCTTTGGCAATAAAAGTTTACTTCCCCAACCTTCCCAATAATTTTCTTTAAAAAGGACGCCTCTAAATCCTTTTCCGGAAACCTGGACGTGCTCGTTATCAGATCTTTGAACGTTGACCCCATTCAAATCTTCTTCTTTTTGTAAAGGAACCATTTCCGAAAGAAGATTTTTAAAAAATTTGGCTTCTTCCGTATTCAGATAATAAATAAAATGGTACGGCAGATTAAGACCGCTCCAAATTACCTGCCCATTACCCAACTTGCCTTGAGCTAAAATTATTTTGTCACCCTGTGATAAAACGGGCTTCGCCCAAGAACGAAGATCGCCGGAAGCGTAAGATAATTTCCAAGGGGCTTCTTCGTAAGCCAGTTTCGAAAATTGCGAAAAATCAATCCCTTTAATCATTGGACTGTCGCCAAAACTTAAGGCCCAATTTCCACCCAAGTTTTCTCTTTTGGTTTTTTCTATCGGGAAAACCGCAGGCAATTGGTCTAGTTTTTTAAAAGACAATAAACTTGAATCCGACTCAATAACCTCGCCTCCGGTCTCAATAAAGAGTTTTCCGCCTTTCTTAACCCAATCTTCAATTTTTTTCCAAGAGGCCCGCGGCCGGACGTTAAAATCTTTTTCGTTTTTATATTGATAGCTGTATAAAATAATCGCGTCGAAATCGTCCAAATTCATTTTGGCTAAATCTTCAATATATTCCGGACCATGAATTGGCACCAGATAACGTGAATTTAAATTTTCCGTGGCCAGTAGTTTCAAGAAAGTATCATAGGCGACGGTACTGCCCACCAGCAGTACGGAAGGAACGTTTGTAGCTTTGATAATCGGCGAAGTAAGGTTATCAAAAAATTTCATCGGGTAAAGCGGTTCCGAGTTTTCCTTATTAAGAACGGCTTCAAACTCAACCACGCCTGGATCATTTTTCAAATAATCCGCCAAGGGCAAACCGTAGATATCCAAATAGCGGATGGCGTACCAGTCAATTAAAAATAAGGCATGCTGTTTGGCAATCACCTCCGAGATATTAAAATGCCAAACGTATTCGCCTAAAATTGTCTGGTCAACCCAATAAATCCAATCATTAACCTTAGAGGTCATAATCCCGTAATAACCCTTAATCAGGGGTAAAGAAAAGACCGAATTCCACCAAGTCTGTATTCCGGGAGTAATCTCGTAATACCGATAATCTTTCGTTTCCGTATCCAGCCACGGCGGAACCATTACTTTTTTCACCTCTTCCTTATCCCCTCGAATAGCCGCCGGCATGGCGTTTGAGGGATATCCGTTTTGGCTAAGATGATCTTCAAAATTCTTTTTGAAACTCGGGAGTGTAAGCGAAAGAAAAATCGGCATAAAAATAATTAAAGTCAAAAAGACCCCTTTGCTTTTACTAAACCAGGATTGACCCTCAATTTTGGGAAAAATAATTCTCCAAAAAACCGCAATCAGCCCAGCGATGGCCAAGCTGCTAATCCACCAAAACCGGCCGGGACCAAGCGCTTGCGATAAAGGATGACGGCCGATAAAAAGAAGAAAACAAGAAAAGGAAATATAGATTAAAATTGTCAAAAAGGGCAGAGCCTTAAACGCTTCTTTTAACTTTCTTTTGAAAACGAGCAGGACGCCAAAAAGGAAAAACAAACCCCACAAATAGGGGTTAGCGCTGGAAAAAAGACCAATAATGGCGTCGCTTTGAATTTTTGTCTCAAAACCAACTTGAGCCCACGCCACGCCGTTTTTTTTGTAATCCAGCATCAAATAAACAATGGGGTAAAGAGTTACTAGTCCGATAAAAAAACTGGTGGCGACAAAAATAACCATCTCTTTTCTTCTGGAAAAAGAAATTAATTTGGTTTCATCAATTCTCGTTATTAAAAACAAAGCCGCCGGCGCCAGACTTAAAATCAGAAACGAACCGGCGTGTCCAAGCGCGGATAATCCCACCATAAGTCCGGCCAAGAGAAGAAATTTTTTTTTCTTACTATTAAAATATTTTAACAGTAACCACAGGGTTAAAGGCAAAAACATTCTGGTGGCCGTAAAGGTCGCCGTGCCGCCGTCAAAAAGACCGATGTAAAAATCGACTGAGGAAATCAAGCCAAAAGTTAAAGCCGCCGAAACGAGAATGCTTCCGGAAATTTCAAAAAATAACAAATAGGAAAAAAGGGCTTGCGCCACCATGGTTAAAGTCAGATAAATTCGGCTGGCATCAATAACTGATAAAAAATTGGTCAAGGGCAAGGTTAAATAAAAATGCAGCCAGGCATTGTCAAAAACAGAAGGAGAACCGCCGTACCAAATATATTTCCAAGATAAGGGCGGAATTTTAAGATCATTTTTTAATTGAGCCACAAAAGTGGGAAATTGCAAAAAATCAGCCCCCATGGGCGGAGAAATAAGATTGTAGGATTTTAAAATAGGAAGCCATAAGGCCAAAATTAAACCAAAAACGGCTAAATGCAAAAAGGGAGAGATAATTTTTTTCATTTTAGTTTTTAAGAATCCTCATCATTTAACCAGGTTTTCGTTTTAACAGAAAGCGGTTTTTGCATCCTGCCGAGAGCGATTTTCATTTTTTCCGCAGGAAATAAATTAAAAAGAGAAAAAATCAAAAATAAAATTGACAAAAGGGTTAAAGCTAGCCCCGCTTGTACGGCTAAGCCTTGAGTGTATTCAAGCGTCACCTTAAGAGGATATTGGCTTGTTTTGGGTAAAGAAGCGTACATCATTCCCGGCCCGGCCAACTCTAAATGTAAATTGGTTTTTTTATTTTTACCATCTAATGCGTAAGCTTTCCAGCTCGGATAATAGCTTTCTTTAAACAAAACTCCCGCGGCCCTTTCCGAAATCAAAATTTCTCTTTTTTCGGGATTTATAAAAGCCGCTTGAGCCGAATTTGGTAAACTCGCCGCCGCAAAATCCGTAAAAAATTGCCTTAAAAGTTTGGCTTCTTCAAAATTTTTATAGGCATTGGTGTGGTAAAGAAAATTAAAACTTGTCCAGACAATTTTACCCTTACCGTATTTTCCGGACACGACGAGCGGTCCTTGTTTTGAATCTAAAACCACTTTTGCCCAAGGTTTTAAATTGCTTCCCTTGGCCATTTTCCACGGCGCTCCGTTATAAAGCGGCGGCGAAAAAAGGGTTAAATCAACATCGTTAAAAAAAGGACTTTCCTGTTTTTGAAAATCCCAAGTTCCCTGAATTTGGTTTCTGTTAAGAAGAGAAAAAGGCGAAGGTTCGGGAAGATCTTTCGCTGTTCCCTTTTCGTTTAAAAGTTCCGGCGAATCCCAGGCTTCCCATAAAATATTTCCTCCTTCATTTAAATAATCGGTTAGAATTTTATAAGCCCTTTTTTGATCGCGGTAACGATATCCGAACAAAACCAAGCTCGTGTAAGCTTTAAAATCTTTAGCGGTGTAGTCATCTAAGTAAAGTTTGCCGCGGACCGGAATTAATTTTGAACTATTGTAATTAGTAAAAGTCAGGTTAGTAAAAAGAAGGTTGTAGCTTTTGGGATCGCCGATATAAAGCACTGTCGGCGCGCTGGTGGCAGAAAGAATCGGGCCGGGGTTTTCAACCTCAAATTGTTCCTGAACTCCGTCATAATGCACTCGGCCGTAAGAAACGAGGTTAAAACCAGATTCACGAAGATAACGATTTTGGCTTGCGGCCACAAAATCGGCCGCTGACTTTCCCCCGCCGGCGCCATTATAAGCTTCATAATCGGAAATATCTTTACTTCTTTCGTAAGTTGAAAACCAGCGTACCGCAAACCAATCTAAGGCCGACCTTGCTTCGTCAAGCGAAAACTTTTGGTTATCCCAAAGAGCCTGTTCAAACCAATAGCGCCAATCAGGATACAAAATTCCTTGTCCGTAATAATCTCTTACTTGAGGAATCTTGTAAAGGGTATTAAACCAAACGGCCTCGTCGGCGTCAAAAGCGGCGAAACGGTGGTTAAAATCTCCTGCTTGGGGAAATTTCAGAATCCGCTGCAGTTTATAAACGGCATTTTGGGGAATATCGGCACTCGTATCGTTAATATTGATTTGGCGATCGTCCTTTTTAATTAGGGGAACACCGACAGCCAACGTTGACCCCCAAACAACCGCTATTAAAAGAAAACCAATTAGGGGCAAAACTCGTTTGGCTGTTGGTTGCAGCCGCGCCAGCAAAAGACCAATAAGAATACTCCCGTAAAGAGTCATAAAAAGAGTCGCGGAAAGAGGAATAAACCCGTTAATATAATAATACTTTCCCGAAAGACCCGTGTACCCAATCAAGGCATAAGCGGAAAAAAGAAGAAACATAACAAGCGGAGCAAAAATAAGTCTTAAAAGACCAATTTCGCCTTCAGGTTTTAACCGTTTTAAAAAACCCAAAATCAAAACCACCGCTAATAAAGGTAAAACAAACGGCCCCATACCGGCAAAATCAATTAAATAATAAAGCGGAGCCGGCACCACTGGAGAGATAACACCGATAAAGGTCGAGGCGCCTCCGGGGCTTAAAAATAAAGGCAGAAAGAAAAATCCAGCCACGGAAAAAGAAGACAAATAAATTAAAAAACCATATTTTATTTTTTTCTTTAAAGGAAAGACTGAAACAAGAATGAGGAAAAAAATGGCTATCCAAATAAAAAGCCCCATCAGGGCGTGGGTGGTTAAGGCCGCTCCCAGAGCTAAAGCTGCCGCCGCAAATTCCTTCCTCGGAAAAGCTTCTTTACTTTCCGCCGCTTTTAGAAACCTAGCTGTGAACCAAAAAGCAATCAGGGAAAAACCCACCCCCAAAATTCGAGGGTAAATACCGCCGGATAACATCCATGACCAAAGACTAAAAGAAGAAAGCGCTAAAATCGCGGCAAACAACCCCCAAAAAGGTTTTCGGGTTTGCGTCAAGACAAAACCAAAAACTCCAATCCCGATGGCCGCGTAAGCCAAAAAACCAAGAATAATCAGGCTGAAAAAAGGACTGCCCGAAAAGATTTTGGCAATAATGGCGCCCAAGAAATAAAACAAAGGCGCTTCGGTTTTAAAAGTCGGCATTCCGTCGGCCCAGTGATATTGCCAAAAGACATGAGGAAAAAAATCTAAAAGATAAACTATCCGTGTAATTCGGGCGTAAGCATCCGCCCCCTTAGGGAAACCCGTAAAAGTTTCCAGTTGATATCCGTAAAGAGCAACCACGAAAAGAATCAAAATAAAACAGAAAATAAGAACAAATTTTTGTCTATTCATCTTCGTCTTTATCCTCCTCCCATTTAGCTTTGGCTTGTTTAAAAAGCCCGTTTAAACGCTTCGTTAAAAAGGGGTAAGCGATAAAACCAATAACCGTCATGATCGTTAACAAATATCCCAACCAAATATCCCCAGTTTTATGCCAAGTCAGGGTAATTTCCATGTTTCCCGTTGCCTTTGGTTCCAGTAACATAAAACCTAACGGGTCTTTTTTGATCGCAATCTTTTCCTGACCGGAAAAAGCCTGCCAGCCGCTACTGTAAGGAATCTGCAAAGCAACCCCTTCTTCTTTATCTAAGTTGGCCGTAATTTTGGCTTGACCATTTTTAAACCAAGTAAAATTAGCCTCCGGCAATTTGTTGTTATCGATATAAATTAAATAATCTTGTAAGGCTGAATAATCAACGGCGTTTTTTAATGGTTTTAGGTTAACAAAATTCGTTTTGCTGACAACTTGAGCGAGTGACGGCTGAACCAAGGGTACTTTATAAATCACATCCCCTTTCAAGTCAATTATTTTCGTTAAATCAGGGTTTTCGGTGAACCTTTCGATTTTTTTAAAATCATGGAAAACCTCCGAAGACTGAGGAGTATTCACCACCAAATAGGAAACATTCAAAATTCTCAGCCAAGAGAGGGCGATTTCCGCTTCTTTTCCTAAAGGCGCGTTTTCTCCGGTGTTAATTTGATAAATCGCGTGGAGAACCCAAGGATTGGCCAAACCGTCATTGCCACCTCTGACCTGAGGGACGTCGAAAAAAGTATTCAGCCAAAAAGCGGTCGAACCGGAAGCATAAACCCTTTCTCCGTCAGTGTTATTTTTAAGCCAAGAGGCAATTTTATACTCCGAGGTTTGCTCAATTGCCTGGTGAGGTTGCGTTAAATTCCAAACTTGGTTAATATATCTTAATGGCAAATAGAGTATCAAAATAGTAATTAGTGTA
This sequence comes from Patescibacteria group bacterium, assembly GCA_023473585.1. Lineage (NCBI taxonomy): Bacteria > Patescibacteria group bacterium. The sequence goes on from JAMCYU010000008.1 coordinate 48,192, forward strand.
TATAAAATTCCTTTTGCCCAGACCAATTTCGGGATGATTTTTTCAATTAAAAGAAAAATTCCCCAAGAAAGAAAAAGAGCCATCCCCATGTCCATTTCCGGAAGATAGCGATTTGGTTGAGGTAAAAGCATGACTTCCTTGGTGAACCAAAAATAAGCGGAGGAGAAAAACAAAACAACCCAAGTCACGGTTATCAACGGTAGTTTCCAATTTTCTTTTTTAGCCGCAAGGGCGAAAAGAAAAACTAAAGGAATCAATAAAAAAATAAACGGTAAAAAACGAAAATACACCTCGCCTAAACTGCCACCCGCTCCCCCGGTCCCAATCGAGAGGCTGGCTTTCATAAAAGAAAGGTTATACCAAAAACTGACTAAACCAAAACTGTAAAAAACAAGAAGGAAAGATCTTCCCGCTTTTTTCTGCCAATCCTGACCAATATCTTCAATGATAAAAACGGTCATCAGCATCATCGTCAGTCCCATTAAAGAGATCATGTTCGTTAGAGCGACAAAAGCGATAAAAATACTGGCCATTAAATAATTTCGCAAATTACCCTGCCGAAGGGTTTTAAAAGTAAAAAGAATCGCCAAGGGCAGAAAGAATAAACCAATAATGTGCCCGCCTTCCCCATATAGAATCATGGTTAAAAAACGCCATGGGGCAAAATTGTGAGCTTCAGCCGTTCCGGAAAGTCCCGGCATTAAATATCCGACGGTGGGCGCGAAGGCAAAAATCATGGCCGATAAAAAACCGGCGGCCGTATTCTTGAGAAGATAGCGAACCAGAAAATACACGCTAATCGGCGTCGCCGCGTAAAAAAAGCCGATCAAAATCCGATACCATGATTCAAGAGGAATTGAACTAAAACAGGCGTGGAGCAAAACCATTAAGTATGGCAAAAAGGGCGTATAAAATAAATGAAACGGGAAACCCGTATACCAATAAGGATTCCAGGACAAATTGGGAAAATTTTCCGCGATAAAGCGGGCGTCGGCAATAAAAACACTTTCAATTGACCCCATTTGGCTGGTATAACCGCCGCTAAAAAGCGGCCAAATCAGCATCGCGTTAACCGTAAAGAGAAAGAGCGGAATAACCATCAAGGAAAATAATAATTTGATTATTCTCATATTGATTGAATGGTTAAAAAGGCTTTAATTTTCCGATTTAAATCGGATAGACCTCTTATTTGTCCCAGTTGCCTCAAAAGAAATTTTGGCTGGCGATAAAATTCCCGATACGCTTTTTTTTCGTACGCTTGAACTGTTTGCGCGTTCAAACCTTCAGGTACATAATAAAGATGGTTAGGCAGATTTACTAGAAGTCTATCATAAGCAACGTTTTTTAAAAAACTGCGTTTCTTGGCCTCCTGCCAAAGTTTTGTTCCCGGGTAAGGCGTCGCGATCGTAAAATTAGCCACGGATAAGGGCAGGCTTTTAGCAAAATCAATTGTCTCCTGCATGGTCTTTTCCGTTTCCCCGGGCAAACCTAAAATAAAAAATCCCAAAGCCTGAATTCCAACCCTGGTTGTTTCCCCAACCGCCTCCTCTACCATTTTTTTGGTGATGCCTTTATTTAAACTTTTCAAGATTTCCTCATTTCCCGATTCAATGCCGTAGGAAATCTGCCAGCAGCCGGCTTTTTTCATCAAACGAAACATTTCCCCATCCGCTTTATTCACCCGTCCCAAACAAGTCCAAGTAAATTTCAACTTTTTTTTAAAAATTAAACGACAGATTTCTTTAACCCGATCCGTATCCGCGTTAAAGGTATCGTCCCAAAGACGAATTTCCTTGGCGCCATATTTGTTAATCAGAATTTCCATTTCCGAAACGACACTTTCAGGGCTTCGGAAGCGCCATTTATTACCAAAAACGCCTCGGAAACAAAAATTGCATTGGTATGGACAACCGCGGCTGGTAATCATTGTCCCCACCGGAAAATTTTGATAGGTTGCCGGAGTCGGATGATAGGCTGATAAAGAAGGCATTAAGTGCCTGGCCGGAAAAGCAATTTGGTCAAGATTCTCAATGTATGCTCTTGGGACGGTTTTGATAACTTTTTTTCCTTTTCGGAAAACAATTCCGGCGACCTTGCTAAGATTGCCCTTATTAGTTAAAACCTGAATAAGCTCGACAATCGTCTGTTCACCTTCACCAATGACCCCAACATCAAAACAAGAAAATTTGGCGACCTCCTTTGGCATTGCGGTCACATGAGGCCCGCCGATAATAACGAACGCTTTCTGAGATTTTTTTAATGCCCTTGCTAGTCTGACAGCCTTATTAAAATCAACCGTTGAAGCAGAAAGACCGATAAAGTCCGGCAACAACCTTTGCGCCTCGGCAACAACCTCTTTAATCCCCCAACCCAGCGGTGGAGCGTCAATAATTTTAATCTCAAAGCCCGCTTTCTCCAAAACCGCGCCAAGATAACCAATACCAAGTGGCGGCTGCATGTTTCCCACCTCTGCCAGAGAACTGAATTCTTCTTTTAAACTGTAGGGAGGGAAAATGAGTAAAACTTTAGTCATTTTCGACGACGAAAAAGAAATTCATCCCAAAACAACCTCTTTTAAGTCTTAAAATCTTACCTTGGTTGTTAAAAAGAGCTTGAACCTCCCTTTTTTTAAAAATTCGATGATAAGGCTCTCCCGGGTGGGTTGATGATAAAAACCGAAGATGCCAAATTGGATTTTGAGCTGGAACCGAGCCGATTAAAATCCCCTTTGGGGTTAAGACACGAAGGATTTCTGATAAAGCTTTTTGAGGATGAATAAGATGTTCTAGAACATCAGTGCAAATTACCGCCTTAAAAGCTTGGCCGGAAAAAGGCATTTTTTCGATATCTCCAAGGACTAACTTCGCCTGGGGAGCATGAGTTTTAGCCCGGCGAAGATTTCGAGGGTTAATGTCAAGACCAATTGAATCAGGAGGCAAATGGCGCAGAATTAAACCTGTACCACAACCAACATCAAGAAACTTACCTTCCTTTCCAAATTCTTTTACCAATTTTAAAGTCTCCCTTTCTCTTAGACAATGAAGAATCGTCTCCAGACCCCGAAATCGGTTAGCCACCTCAACCCAATCATAGTCTTCTAATTCTTGATAATATCGCTTATTTTCTTTAACAAACTTTTCTGTCGAAATATCGACAGTAAGCCCGTTTTTTGCACAAAATTTCCAATTAACAAATCTCGCTTTTCTCTTCATCTTAAAAACCTTAAAATTTTGAAGAATTTTTCTGACGGCTTCAAAACGTTTAAATCATCCATTTTCGCCTTTGGCGAATTTTTGGCTTAATTTTAAGGTGCTTAAAATTAAAACGGTTGCTGACGAAATAACTATCCCGATGATTTGAGAAAATCCCCCACCGTCTCGGACTAATTGTGCCCCCAAAACTTGGTTAGAACTCTCAAGACGGTTGGTAAATTGCGGCCGCACGAAAAATACCGAAATAACCAAAAAAGATAAAAGAAAACTGATCCAGCCGTAAAAAATAGGACTCACTCTCTCCTTTTTTTCTTTTGGGAATTTTGGAATAAACGGAAGAAGGCGTAAAAAGACACCGGGATTAGTTTTTAAAACCTCGGCAATAATGACCAAAACAACGGCGAGAAAAAAAGAAAAGCTGAAATAAAACTCCGGCAGGAAACGATTCGGAACCGGTAAATAAGTCGTACTAATACTGGGCGCCACATAAATAAGCGTAAAAAACACTAAAAAATGACTCAAGCTTAAAAAAATGGCTTGTAAACTGGGCTTTCGGTCAAAAATCAAAAAAGAAAGGGCACCCAAAACCGGGACCAAAAAGAACGACGGCGGGATGAGATTCAATAGAAGTTTAACGAGTGCTTCTCCGTGCTCGGCTTGAAAAATTTTGTAAACAAAGCTCGGGTGATACCAAAAACTGGAAAGGCCGGCCGCGGCGATCAGAATCATTAAGGTCGACAGCATTTTAAACCGGCCCAAACCTAAAAGCATCTCCGAGTAGGTCAGTAAGCCCAAAAAGATTAATAAGGTAAAAAGACCGAAAGGACTGGTTAAGGCGACCAAAGCGACTCCAACCGCCGAAACCAAAAGCAAACCAATGGTGGGATTGCGTAAAAAACGCAGATTGAAAATTAAAACGATGGGCAAAATCGTTAAGGAAACCAGATGCGCACTGTCGCCAACGGCAACCGTATCATAAAATCTGGAGGCTGACAAAGTGTAAATTAAGCCTGCTAAAAGACTGATTAAGCGTCTATTGGTAATTTCCCAAACATAAAAATATAAAGAAACCGGTCCAAAAATATAGGCGCCGAAAATTAAAAACTTTAAAATTTCTTCTCTGCCTCCGGCAAGAAAAGGCAAAAGAGGCGCCGTGAATTTGCTAAAGGGCAAGGTCTTGTCCATGAGTGGCCAAATCAAAAAAAGATTGAGGATTAAAACAAGAAGGGGCAAAACCAAGGTATGCAAATTTAAACTGATGCGGGGAGCGGCTGGGGTTGACAATTTTGCATGATTACTTAAGCGTCTAAAAAACCGCATGGTTTTATTTTAGTAAAAATGCCATGGGTTATCAAGAATGAAGAAGGTATAAACTCCTTTAATTATTCTTAGCAGATATCAAGTTACTACTTGAATTTTAGCGTTTAATGTTTTATTAATATATCTATAGTAAAGAGAAGGGGGGTGATAAAAATGAAAAAAATATTATTCATCTTGGCCATATGTTTCCTTTTAGGCTTTACCTTAGCCAACGGTCATAAAGGTGATGGATGCGGATGGCCGACAACTCCATTTTCTAGTTTAAAACTTTGTCCCTATTTATAAATTAAAATAAAAACAGATCTTATTTTTATTTTATTTGCTTTCAGTAATTCTGTTTTTTAACCTATTTCTTTCTTTGACAAGAAGGTTTTTCTCTTCCCCATTGATATTTTACCTCCCTCATCATTTTTCTCTTCCAACACATAAGAGTAACTAAACCACCAAAAGAAAAACAACCACAAGATTAAAATAATAACCGAGGAATAATCATGGATGACCGTCGCCGGAACCCCTCTTACATAAACGATCAAAATCGCTACTAAACTGATTCTTAAAATATTAACAAGGATTGTTCCTAAAATTCCTATCATGGCACATTCGATTTTTGAAACCTTCGTATAGGCTCCCTGTAAACCAGTTGCTAGGGTTAGCAATAAAACTAACATTGATTGCCAACCTAAACAATTCCAGGAAATGATGATTTTTTCCCAGACGCCGTTTTTTAAAATACTGATACTGGTCGCCGAAGCGCTTGCCTGCTGTCCCATCGCCCCAAGAAAAACGACAATCATCCGTGTTTCCAGGGGTAAAATAAAACTTTCAATCAGCCGATACCAACCCATCTTTAAGAAAATCGAGGTTAAAAGTTCGTTAAAAGTTGTTAGGAAAGGTAAAAGCAATAAGAAAATCGCCAAGAGACTAAAAATCGTTAGAAATGTTGCCTTAGGATTCCCCTTCACCTAATTACCTCCGATTTGTTGATTTAACCATTGATTGGTCTTATCAATTTGGTATGCCAAACGGTATTCCTCAAGCGCCCTTAACGTCTCACCCCTGGTAAAATACATCTTCCCCAGGGTTACATGTTGACGGAAAAGAAAATATTTATTATCCGTCTTTGGTCTTAAGTCTTTCATGGCTTCGATATTTTTGCTCGTGGTCGCCTGATAAAGACTTTTTGGGGCGGAAAACTCTAAAAAAGGGTGGTTGTCGGTATTTTCTTTGGCTCCCTGAATAAACTTAACTATGCCTTCTTGACCCAACGCTAAATAGCTTAAAAACTGTTCGGCACTTTCAATGAAAATCCGCCCAAATTCATTTTTGATAAGTTTCTGCTCTAATTTCTGGCTGATTAAATCAGCATCTAAATTTATCGGTTCCTGACTGCCCAAGAGCAGCAAATCGTAAGAAGAAAGATTGTCCCAAACAGTAGTATAGGGAAAAACCGATTGAAAAGTCTTAATCTCCGTTTTTAAATCGTCTGTTTTAAGACTGTAAAGTTGAATCCAGTGGGCAAAAATGCCACCCTTATTAAGACGTTTTTTCGCCAACTCAAAATACTCTTTGGTGAAAAGTTTAGAATTTCCCGACAGCCAAATATTCGAAGGTTCGGAAGTAATCACATCGTATTTTTCCGTTCCTTTCAAAAGATAATTTCTACCGTCCCCTGTCACCACTTTTAGTCTTTGGTCTTCTATGGCCCGATGGTTTACCTCACTGAAATATTTATTGGCTTCAATAATGGCTGGTTCAATTTCCACCGCCTCGATATTTTTGGCCGGAAATTGTTCAACAGAACCTAGGGTTATCCCTGATCCTAACCCAACCACCAAGACATCTTCTGGATTAGGATGTAAGATCATCGGTAATGCTCCTGAGAGAACCTGTGTGTCAATATCCAAACCGGTTGAAGCATCGGTTTTCCCGTCAATGCGCAAAAAAACCTGCGCCCCGAGTTTTTTAACGGCCACTGTTACCTCAATCCCTTCCCGATAATAAAGAAAGTCGGAGCCCTGCATTCTTTTTTCGGCTTGCTCTTGGCTGTCTTGGATGAAAAAACGCCAATTGGCATATGGCCCGGAAACTAAAAAATGTTTGTTCCATAATGGCCATAAATAACCAATCAAAAGAATGACTAAGATAACAAAAGAGATCAAAATTCTCGGAAAACTTCGCTTGTCTTTGACAATAAGCCAAACTGCCAAAAAAAGATAAATCGCTGCCATCAGCCAAATTCCCTTCTGGACGCCGATTCGAGGAATCAGGAAAAAACCGGCTAATAAGGAACCAAAGACGCCTCCTAGGGTATTAGCCGCGTAAAGACTGCCGACTGACCAACCGACTAATTTTTCTTCTTCCTGATAGAATTTAATACCCAAGGGCAAAAGCAAACCCATAACCAAAGTCGCCAGAAACATAAGAAAAAAGGAAAGGATAAATTGCCAAAAAAGAATCGACCCAAAAGAAGTGTAGCTGGTTTTGATTATTTCCAAAAGGAAAAAGGGTATCTTTTCAAAAAGAGGGATGCTAAAGATTATCCATGTGCCTAAAATCGCTAAAAAAACGGCCAGCCAAATTTGGCTAAATTTCTTTCCCCATTGGCGAAAAATAAGACTCCCGATGGCAATCCCTAATAAGAAACTGACTAAAACCGTCGCAAAAGCATATATCGAAGCACCGAAAAATAAAATTAAAGTTCTCGTCCAAAAAACCTCCATGGCCAAACCTGCCAAACCAGTCAGGAAAAAAACTCCCAAAAGAAAATAATTTGTGTGAAGACTATCAGGGACTATGTTCGGCCGCTTGCCAGCGATTTTTCTGTCTTCACTTGATACTTGATACTTACTACATAATACTAATATCGTGATACCGATAATTAAATTTATACCCGCGGCCAGCCAGATGGTTTCACGAACGCCCAAAAAAGCAATCAGAAAAAACCCGGCTAAAAAAGCCCCCATGACGGCGCCCAAAGTATTGATAAAATATAAAAAACTTACCCCCTCCCCTATTTCCTGATCTTTAAGAAGAAATTTCGCGATCACCGGCAAAGTTCCACCCATCAGGATTGTTGGTAAAATCAAAGCCAAAAAACTTAAAAGAAATGTCAAAAATTGAAAACCATAAAAAGATGAACCGATATTTTGGCCAACAAGAACCTGCAATCTTTCGACGAATTTAAAAATTAAAGGAGTTAAAAAAGCATATAAACCTATTCCTAATTCTAGAAATGCGTAAAGTTTTAGGGAATTCTCTTTTTGATCGATAATTCGGCCAAAAAAAAAGCTGCCCAAGGCTAAACCGCAAAAAAAGATAGCCAAAACAGAAGCGGTTGCGTAAGCAGTTGTCCCGAAAACCAAAGCCAGCTGCCTTTGCCAAACAACCTGATAGGTTAGGGCGCAAAAACCGGAAAGGAAAAAGAAGAGAACCAAAAGTCTTCGTAAGTTAATCATCGTAATTATAAACTTATAACAACTTGCCATTTATTTTAATGACTGCCAAATGAATTTGCAATCGCCTTTTTTGCCACCACTCGATCACCTTAGGCAAGAAGATCGCCATCGGTATAAAAAGCAGGGCTTTTTCCGGCGCTGCCGGAGCAGTAACTTCGTAAGTTATAAAAGCAGTAAGTCCGCCAAGTTTATCCACATTAACCGGGAGATCAATATTCATGTAATATGCCCTTATATTTCCACTAAGACCTGTTCCTGACGAAGCTGCTAGATTTGATGCATCCTGAAAAGTGGAAACGCTAAGGTTCTCTCCCGTTGTCTGATTTAGAGGACCATACCCAACAGTATCGGCCACTTGTACAAAAGCATACGTCGCACTCGTATAGAAAATTTCGAAATTTCCTTCAGCTCCTGATGAACGCTTTGTCGTCGAAGATTCGGGAATATAAGTATTAAATGTAAAACTTGGATCAGAAGTGCTTTTTGCCGTTTCTTGCCCAACAAACCAATTCACCGTTTTTATACCCGTATATGTACCGCTTGTAGGAATTACGAAGTTATAAGAAACAATTAGTTCCGCTCCTACCGCATAAGTCTCATTAATTTTATCTCCTAAAGCTTCAACCGTCACCGTGTCCCCGGTTTGCCAATTAGTACTAAAGTTACTGGAAATATCAATAAAAATCACATTTCTCCCTGCTTGTTGGGTGACTACTGTTGCGTAATAAGTACTCGCCGAAGGATATTCGACTGCTGTGCCACCGGTTATTGTTACTCGGTAACGCGTGTTAGCCGCAGCTGTGTTTGTCCCCACAATTTTTAAATAAGCATTGTAATTGGAGAGTGAGCTTTCGGGTAAATAAACCGCTGGTGCGCCGATTTGAGTATAAGTTATAGGTAAAGCTCCGCTTAGCTGACCAACATGATATTTAGCCGTATTGCGATGAGTTGTACTTGTTTGGTTGTAATAACTATAAGTATAGGTAATAAGCAGTTCTCCCCCCTTAAGGTTCATTACCTGCGCGTTATTATAAGAAATGATGGTGTTAGAGGCTTTGTAGTTTAATTGACCAAGAGCAGCTCCATCGGCCACAACTCCTACCGGTTCGTACATGGCGACAAAATCCATTGTTGTTTTGTTGGCTCCGTCTATAAAAGTAAAAACTGCCGAAGCGCCTCCAACCGGCAATATTTTTGGATTTGTAATTGGCTGATTGTTATTTATTTCTCCTCTAATTTGAGCGTCTGTTGTACCAGCGGAAACTTGACCAACATACTCCACCCAGGCCTTTTGGATAGTGATATTGGCCTCTTGCAGATTGGGATTAAGTGTACTTGTCAAAGTATCAGTCGAACCCGAACTAGATTGACTATTCTTGGTTTGTAAGGCGTATCTGACGGTTTTTACTTGCGTTGTTACCGTATCATCATATTCGTAAGTCACGATTAATTTAGCAGAATCAGTATTGTGAGTTTGGTTAACATAGGCGTTAAAATTATAAGTATTATTTCCTTGAGCGACCTCGCTGGTTACATCCATACGAATAATAAAAGGTTGACTTTCACCAGAGTTTGTATTTATAGTGGTAAGTGATTGAGTTATGAAACTGTTAGTTCCCCGACGGAACTTCATCTCACCGGCCGTTACATTATTAGCCGAAAGAATAAACCGCCATTCAACATAAGCATGACAGGGATTCGTCCCGGTAGTTCCGGTTAAGCAATCAACCATTGTTTCTGGAATATCTAAAGAAAATTGCGGCCCATTGGAAGAACTATAAGTTCCGGCATCAATCCCTTGAGTAGCCGTAATATCCGTTGCGCTGGCATATTGATAAATTGGCATTTCAATGGTCTTAATTTGGGTCCCCGGGGAAGCAAGGGCAAGAGGAACTTTGAAAGATAGCCAAGAAAGGTTCATGGATAAAATCAAAAGTACAGCTAGGGTAGTTTTTGCCAGCCACCTGATTTTCCTGCGCCTGATGGTAAAATGACCAAACCGGTTATTGGCTGTTTTTAAGGCCAAATAGGGATTGGAGCTGGAAATTAGATATGGTAATTGGGAATTAGTTTTTAATTCTTGAGTGCTTAATGCTTCATGCTCCATGCTTAATGAAGGTTTAAATCCCGGCAATATCCCTGAAATCCATCGGTAGAATCTCCCTCGTTGTAGGACATCGGTAATCATGCCTGTCTTGGGGGTTCTAAACCAAGGCCCTTCTTCTTTTTCGATAAAGCCCTTAACCGAGGCGTAGGCCTGAAAAGGAACGAGAAGATAAGAAAGTACCACAAATGAGAGTATCCCTAAATAGTCTTTCTCCTCACTCTCCTCCAGGAAAAGACCCACGGTATTGACTAGGGGTAAGGAGAACATGTTGGTTAAAACCAGAGACCAACCCCAAAGAGCCGTCCAGAAAGGGAGCCTGGCTTTAAAGATGGCTTCAGAGACAAACCAGCAAAAGGTCCCCAAAAGAAAAAAGGTGGCCTGGAGATAATAGGGAGACATAAAGAGAAACTCAAGTTTCTCCATGTAGGTAAGGTTGGAAGAACCTAAGAGTTTACCAAACATTTTCCTAACGTTAAAGGAATGACCCTCGGCCCAACGCATCCGCTGGCGGACTAACCTCTTGATCGTCGAGACACATTCGGCCGGACCTTGAATGTAAGGAGTGTAGATGACCTTGTAACCCTGTTCGTAAAGACGCAGGGTTAGTTGGAAGTCTTCGGTAATTGAGGTTAACCAGCCGAGCTTTTTTAAGACATCCATCCTGATCATATAGACAGAGCCGGCGATCTGCTTTAAACCCCCGTAGACCTCGGCCCCTGACCTCTCAACGACATAAGATCCCGCGTACTCGCTTCTTACCCCCCTCGTAATCCAGTTCTCTGATTTGTTAAGAACGTGCCACTGGTAACCCTGGATGGCCGCAACGGGTGAGTTTTGGTTCCTCCCTTGGTGACTAAATTCCTGATTCCTAATATCAAAGTTAAGTGTTCCGCAGACCGCTTGGAAGTACTTTAAGAATTGGGTGATGGTGTCAGGATAAGGCACAAAGTCGGAGTCAAAAACCAAGACAAACTCGGTTCTTGGGTCGGTAATCTTCATCGCCTCTTTAAGGGCCCCTCCCTTGTAGCCTTCCCTTGATTCCCGGTGAATAAGTTTGACTTTGGGATGATTCTTCCAGTCCGCAAGAATACTGGTGGTTTCATCATTGGAATCATCAATAACGATAACCTCGTAGTTTTGGTAATCCATACTGGTGCAGGCCGAGAGAAGTCTGTTAACGACCTTCTTCTCGTTATACATGGGTAAATGAATGGAAACAAAGGGAGATCTTTGGAGAATCACTCCTTCTAGGTTGGGTTGTAATCCACCAACATATCCTTTCCGCAGACCAGAAGCACTATCTAAACCAACAAACCTAAAAAGAAATCTCATCAACCACGACCGCTTCCTCGTTCCTGATTCCTGATTCTCTCCTTCTTGTCCGATATGACGAGAGAACCCTAAGACTATCGCCAAGGTTAAATAGTATTTAAGCGAGTAAAGGAAGAAAACCGAACCGGAAAATAAAGCGATTGAAGCAAAGATTAAGCCCAACTTATTCTCTTGAGGAACCTGACTATAGATCCTCAACCAAGCTAAAAGAAGATAACTTATAGGGGCGGAAAAACCGAAGCCAAAGAAGAAGGACTTAAATATATTTTTAAAATTTGGCGGTGGTGCTGGTGCCAAAGAAGGCATAAAGGCTTCAAAAACCGTTCTGATTCTATTAATATTGGCGGTCGCAAGTTGAACAAGGGAGTTTGAGGTATGGGTTTTAGCGTAAGCAAGGCGCTGACAATAATAAGACAGGTTAAATCTTCTCAAGATGTTTTGCACGCCATGATTGCCCAAAATTGGCTTACCATTTATTTGAGGTAAACAAGCAACGATTTTATGCGTTGAAAGCTCTGGATATTTAATGACTAGTGTCAAAATTGTCTTTTCAACTAGCCGGGGAGTTTGATGATAATATTTTTCTCTTTTGGGAATTTTATCCCAGAGAGCTCCCGTTTTTTCTCCAAGCGGAGCCTGCTCATAACGATTTTTCCAACGATAAAAGATCGTACGGGAGATACCGTATTCTTGACAAATTTCGGCCACGGGTTTACCAGTAAGTTTTTTTTCGATCGTCGCTAGCCGCTCTTTTGGAGAAAGCAGTTTTCTGGGGATTTTCGCATTGTGAAAAAGCGGTTTAAGTGAACTAATTTTAAGGTTATTTTCTTTATATCTTTTTAACCATCGGTAAAAAAGAACGCGGGAGATTCCGGCTTCCCGAGCAAGCCTAGTAGCTTCTTCATTTTTATTTAAGAAGCGCTTAATAAGACTTAATCTTTGTTTTACAGTCAGTTTAGCTCTCATCTTTTCGTGTTAACACCATTATTAATAATTAGCCTCATATTTATGTTAACATTAAGTGGGTACTGTTTGTCAAGCCCTATGGGTTATGAAGTAACAAGCAAAACCAAGATATCCAAGGCTAACTTCTTCCCCAAATAATCCACATTTTTACCCACAGATAGCCTTAATTTTTGTCCTTTTATTTTATAGGCTATTATTAATATCTAACTATAGGACTTAATTGTGGAAACTATAAGCTATTCTGATTCTCAAACTATAGGAGATTAACCTGCAAGGCTCTTCGGCTACTAAAAACTTGGGATTTTCTTTTTGGAAACCTTCTTAAGATGAGAATTAATAAGACCAGATTAAATCATTTGCTTTTTATTCGGCGCTTCAAGAATACCCCGCCTCTGGTGGGGATGAATTGAAGCAAAGAAAATATTCTCCCTTAAGGGAGAATATTATAGGATATATCTTTCCGTTAAATATAATTCAGAACGCTCCGATAATAAGAATTATTTTTTGCGCTTTCAAAAAAATATTTATACCCAGAGATGAAAATGATGAAGTTTATATTTAATTAAAAAAGATTATTTAATAATTTCGCTAATAAGGCTAGTTAGAACTTCGTTACCTAACAATTTTTTGTATTAAAAGTAATTAAATGCTTGGTCTTTTCTTTATTAATGAACAAAAAAGTTCATCAATAATTATTGGCGATAAAAATAATAACAAAAATATGTCTTTCTTGTTTAACTTAAAAAACTATTAAGCAGGAAATTTTTATTTTACGAAGGATAGAGCAACTTTAAAAGAGGCAGATTAAAAATATTACTCTAGGACTCTATAAATCCGATCACCGGCAACGTCATAAATTTTTTCTAAAGAGGAAATTTTGTCAAAAATTTCCGGATGGACAAAATCATGATAATACTCCCGCGAGTTTTCGGTATGAACGACTAAATAGTTGATCTTTAATTTTCGCAGCCATTGTGAGATCTTTGATGGGTTCTGACCCTGGCGAATCTTCCAGGCCGCTTTTCGCCAGTTTTGGTCTACGACCACCTGATCCTGTCCCCCTCTTACCTGGTTAATATCAAAAAACGCATTTAGCCAAAAAACCGTTGTCCCCGAAAGAAAGGCTCTTTCGTTTGGCCCAACGATCCTGGTCAGTTCCTCCCCTATTTGGTATTCCACGGTTTTTTTAATATCTTTCTGCATGGTCTTTAAAACAAAAGTGTTAAAAATAAAAAGGAAAATGAAAAAATAAATAGCCAAAAAAGCGACGGAAAAGGTATTTTTGAAGAAACGCCGAAGCAGAAGACTAAGACCAAGACTTATTCCCAACTGTAACTCCATTGTGTAGGCTGTCCAGTCCAACCAAAAATCAATATCAGACAAGAATCTAGTCAAAGTTAAAAAACCAAAAACGAAAAGCCAGTAAAAAAGAAAGTCCCGGGGTAAGTTTTTTTCTTTGAAAACCTTCACCGAAAAAATGGCCAAAATAAAGGCCAGAGTTGTCGGAAGGATCTGCAAAATCCAAAAGATAAGACCACTCAAACCTTTGCCAGCCCAAGAAGGCGTACCCAAAATAGCCAACCAGTAAATCGGTGTATACCACAGAGTGGCGATCATGATTGAAAGGAAAAGCAGAAGAGAGGTTTTTTTAATTTTTTCCTTGATTCCCTGCCAGCCGGTTTTGGCCAAGAAAAGACAAACCATGCCGAAAATTAAAGAGGGTAAAATAAGAGTATCTATAAGTAAGACAAAAGATATCAAAATAATCAAAAAAACTCGAATTCTTTTCGTTTCTCTTTGCAAGAATTTTAAGTATAAAAGAAATATCCAAGG